>NZ_JAYESN010000058.1:0-28673 GCF_034860625.1 Lamprobacter sp. | reverse complement strand
CCTTGAGCTCCATGGGGGGCGGGGGGCGCTATCGCGCCACCAACACGGTTACTGTCCAAAGGCGGGGACGGCAGCACGAAAGCTGCTGCCCGCGGTGACGCTGGAGCGAGGGCTGCTCCAGTACCGAGCGAACACGCCGGCACTGGCGGTGCTGTACCAATTGCCGCCACCGAGCGGGAACACGTTTGCGCGATTATAGCGGTAACAGCCGTCGACTCCAAAGAGGTTGGTACCGCCAGCGCTGATGCCGTCAGTATCTTGCGGGATACCGCTATTGGTTCTGAGCCATCCGTCTCCTGAGAGCGCTTCATCAAAGACCTGATTGCTGCCATTTCCGAAGCGTTGCCAGTTTTCTTCATCGGCCCAGGGGAGGAGGGCTGTTTTCGCATCATAGAGGGTCGCCAAGTGGGTAGCATCGCCCCAGGCGTTGTTGGCGTCGCCGGTCACCCCGCCTTGGGTCCAGCCGGCAAGCAGGTTAGCCAGAGCGACAGATTCTTTGAGGGCGTAGACATCACCATTCAGGCGTTGGGTGCTGTCGGTGGCGCTGGTGCCAGGCGCGGTGATGCCGAGCAAGACCTCCCACATGCTGCCGTTGAGGTCGGCGATACCGGAGGGTTGGCCGTTGTGGGTGGTCTTGGAGAATGGGGCGCCGGAGCCGGTGAGCGGCTTGGCGGCGTTGCCGGTGTCGCCGGCGGTCACGTAGATGACCTCCGCATCATTGGTGTCGCCCAGGCTGTTGTCGTTGCAGCCTTTGGGAAAGTTGGTGGTGTTGCTGGCGTCGTACCAGGCGCAGTGGGCGGCGCTGGTGGCGGCTTGGCCGTGGGCGAGGCTGAGCAGGGCTAAGGCGCTGCGCTGGAAGATGGAGGTGGCGTGGCTGAAGCCGGGGACGACGGTGCGCGCGAGGGTGACGGCATCGGCGAGGATGCCGGTGCAGTCGGTCATGTCGCTGCTGCGGGTGTAGTTGGCGTCGGTGGTGAGGCTGATGGGTGAGCGGTTGGGCAGGCTGAGGACGGTGTTACCGTCGCGGCTGGCGAAGTATTTGAAATAGAAGAAGCCGTCAAGCTCGCGGCCGCCGTCGATGAATGCGCGCGGCATGGCGTAGCCGGCGGCGTTGGCGGAGGCTTTGTTGACGAAGCGGTCGGTGCCGGCGATGTCGATGCTGTTGAGGCCGTAGGTGGCGTAGGTTGGGTTTTGGGTGCTGGCGTAGCGGTAGTAAAACTTGGGTACGAAGACGAAGACGCTGCCGTTGTTGGCTTGGTAGTTGCCGTAAGTGTCTGACTCCATGTCTTCGGCGCTGTTGAGTGGGTAGAGGCCAAAGCGGGCGCTGTTGGGGTAGGCGCCGACGCCGAAGCCTAGGGTTCCCGGAGTGCCGATAAGGCCGATCTCTGGGGCGGTGTTGATGCCGTTGGGAAAGCGGACCGGGGCGCCGTCGACGCTTTCGATTCTGTTGACGCGGGCGATGCTCATAGGGGTGCTCTTGCGGTGTTAGTTGTTGAGAGGCGGCGTTGGGCGCGATGGACTAGGCGATGGTCCAGGTGCTGCCGGGGGTGACGGTGACGATGGCGTCGTCGGTGATTTCGATGGGGCCTGCGCTGAGGCCGTTGTAGCCGGCAGGCAGCGTGAAATCGGCGGTGATAGCGTTGGGGTTGACGCGAATTGGCGTATCTGGGTTCGTCGCTTGGGCGAGGCTGGCGTAGCCTTGGGCTGCGGTTTCTGCGGCTTCTGCACCTGCTTGGGCCACTTGTGCGGCGGCACGGGCACTGGTAGCGGCTTGAGCGTCGACCTGGGCGCTGGCTGCGTAGTCTTCCGCTTGGTTCTTCGCCAGCGTGGAAATATTCGCAGACGCTACCGCTTCTACCCCGACCGCATTGACCTGATCACCCCAAGTCGGGTACTGATTTCCGGCGGTTACGAGCCAGCTCGCCCAAGACGTTGCGGCAGCATCAAGCTGGGCTTGGGTTTGCGTAGCCGGGTTTGGAACTACCCCTGTGTAGGGGGTCAGAGGTTGCGTGATTTCAGCCATTAGCTATTGCCTTCGATTTTCAGGTTGATTGGGGTCTTGTTGTACTTCAAACCGCCAGAGATTGAGGAGAGTTTGCCGTACACACGCAGAGCGTCTTTAACGCCAGAGGATGAGATTTCGTCGCCGTTGTTGAAATCGAAGAGCGCAAGCTGATTGATGCGGCTTTCAAAGATTTGGAAAACGCGATCATAATCTTGCGTATTGACCCACAATGTTCCGCTGATCTCGCGTGTGTTTTGTCTTGGCACCAACACCTTATCTCCCCAGTCATTGGCTTCAAACGTACTGTAATCCCGCAGGGTTGGTTCTACACCCCATTCCGTGTCACCGAGCCAGAACCCCGTTCCAATGATCAGCTGCGCGCATTCGGCGGAAATGTCCGGGGCGCCGTAGAGCGTCACCGTGATCGTTGGTTCGTTAGGTGGGGCGGGAACGGTCGGGATGAAAAATCCGGCGCTCGATCGGTAAGCGCGGTCAACGGATTTGATGTCAAATAGCCAGGAGTAAAAGCCAACGGCTGAATAACTGATGAGCAGGTCAGATTCAAAGGTGTCTGTTCTCGGGGAGCCATCGTGCGTATAGCTGACGTCGACTTCGACTTTGGTGACGTTGCGTAATCCGTACAGGTAGACGAACTTCGGCCTACCCTTCGGGACGACTTCGGTAACAATATTGCCTGTCGAATGAGTAGCGATGGTGCGCGAGTTATTTTTACCATCGAACATCTTATGTGCGTTCGATGCACCAACCCTCACCCATTCAGACGGTGTGGCTGGCGGATAGCTGGTTACACTGTCCGCAACCGCTTGATAGATTTCAAACGGAAAGATCTGCGTTGTGCCGTTAGACTCAGTTTTAACAACAACCTGATCGCCAGTGTTCACTGCATCCATGGTGGTCGCCCATTCCGTCGTGGGGTCGAGCGAGTCATCGACGTTCGTGCTGTTTAGCGTGAGCGTTTGCTCAATAACCATGTGACCCATTACGCATCCTCCCTAATCTTAGGCTGGCCGATGACTTCTCGCTTCTCTTCGATCTCGCGCAGCTCTTTCAATTCACGATGCGAGGCGTTGTGCTGCTTGCGCTGTTCCATGCGCAGCTCGTGAAGCTCGGCTTGCAGCTCTTCAAGAGCAGCCAGTAGCTCAGGGTCAGACCCGGCTTCAGATTGAATGAGATTGATTGGCGGTGCGGCCTGAATATCAGGCTGAGGCTGAAGTGCCCGCATCAGGTCTTCGTTACTCATGATCCGGGACGGGCCGGTGACTTCCAGCTCTGGGCCGCGCTCGCCGACGAGACGCAGACCGCCAGGGTGGATGCCGCCTTCGGCGTAGTTGTGTCGAACGTATCGCTCAAGTCCTTCCACACCAATAAGGCGAAATTCGCCTTTATCATCTCTATGGATGCCTGCTTCTTGAACTGCGTCTACTATCTCTTGGGCGGCAATGTTTGTACCACCAAAAGTAGTGTAGTCTTCCTTTTGCCCCCACTTTCTCAAAGCAAGGGTAGCCATTTGATACCAGCTGGAAAAATTATCTGGATTTGGGTATTGCTCATACTGGTCAACCACACTTCCGAGCCACTGCTCATAGCGGTCGATTCCGCTTTTGTCATTGATATGGTTGTTGGGGTGGCTGCCGCTCCAGATATTCCATAGGTTAGTGGCAAGCTCATTATCCGAATCTAAAATTCTTGCAAGGTGCGATTGATCGGCTTCACGCGCTTCTGCAGCCAGCACCTGCCTGGTACCCGCGTCTATTGCGTTTTTTGCCGTTCCTCCATATTTAGAAAGCGCTGCGATATAATCGAGGTCTAGACCAACTGGAGGTGTTTCTTCTTCAACAGCAAGACCATCCAAGGCACTGTTAATCGCCCCCAAAAGTGAAACCAAGTTTGTATCCATGGTCTTTACAGCGCCAACTAGATTGGTATCCAAACCCACAATAACGGACTCGACAGCGCCAATCGCACTTTCAACACCGGTCAATGCTGCGGAAAGGTCAACGGTGTTGGTACTGATTTCCTTCATCACCTCCAGTTGTCCATTGTTATTTGAATCTAATACATCAAACCACTCTCTGAGCATAGCATCATCAGTAACCCCAAGGTCGTTGAAGTAATCCTTAAACTCGGCGAAACTGAGTGTAAAGTTAGAATTTTCGTCAAACGCCCCAATATTGGCAGCAATAAACTCACGCAGCATGTCAAGATCAGCAAAGAGGTTCGCGTAGAAGTCATTAGATCCAATAACTTCAGAGAGGCGGCTAAAATAGTCATCCTCAAACAGGAACTTAAGCTGCCCTTCAGCCAAATTAGAGCCGCCGAGAACAGCGAGGAAGTCACGTTTCCAACCATCCACGCCATCAAGGCCGGTTATTTCCGCCTGAATTTCTGCCGTGATGATTCCATCGTTGACCAAACCTTCGAGAAGGTGATCCATCGATGCTGTGCTCAAATCAATACCCAAACTGGCTTGCATGTCAGCGAGCATGCCGCTCCAGTTCTCTAGAGCAGAGCGATTTGGGTTCAATATCTGACCAAAGTTGTCCAGAATGCCTTGAAGCTCACGACGATACTCAGACGCTTCTTCAGTCTTCCAGATCCCATCAAGCTCGCCCTGATCCAATGCTCCAATCGCCTCCCTAACATCTGATTTAGTTATCATGTCACGAAAGTTCGGGCCATAATGAAGCATGCGGTCAATTCTACGCTTAGCTTCGCCAACAGCATTGATGGCCGTTTCAAAGATATCCTCGGATTCTTTAGGCAGACCAGACACACCAAACTCGAGTCCAATCTCCCTGATTAGGCCATCCTGGCTCTTTAAGAGATTCTGCAGTTCGGTCGCGCTCAGAGCGCCATCTTCCATTGAGGCGCTAAGTTGAGCGTCAACCGCAATTGCGCCATTGATCAAATCTCTAAACTCATCAGAATCAATGCCATGATCTTCTAGTGACGTGCTTAATACACCAAGCAGAGAAATCGTTCTTGAACTGTTATTTGCAAATGAGATCAAATCGGCCAAACCCGCCTCGGTGAAGTTTTCAGCATTAGTTGTGCTGGTCTCCAGGTACATCTTGATGCCCTGTTTCAGATTCAGCTGCTGGTCCTTCAAGAGGTTGTGAAGGCCTGTGTCAATGTTCTCAGTCTCCCAAAGGAATTTCATGTTCTTCGTGATTGTGCCGTTTGCATCCAGCAACCCTTTGAGACCAGAGAGCGAAATCGTATTCGCATCGCTGTTGTCAACAACTGACGCGGCTAGTTGTAGAGCCTCAGGGCTACCTGCCGCTAGCAATGTTTGGTACTGGGCCATCGAAATGCCACCGCTGTTGTCAACAACTGACGCGGCTAGTTCTAGAGCCTCAGGGCTACCTGCCGCTAGCAGATCCCTATACCCAGCAAGTGTCAACTCTGAGCCACTATCTGACAAAGCACTGGCTGTAAGGCTGAGCATGCCTGGATCGCCCTCTGCCAGTAGCGTTCTATACTGTGAAAGAGTTAACTCTGTGCCGCCTCCAGAAAGCACTTTTGCGGCGAGGTCAAGCAACTGTGGGCTGGTAGCTGCGAGCAGATCTCTGTACCCATCAAGTGTCAACTCTGAGCCACTATCAGCTAAGGCCTGAGCTGTGAGCATTAGCATCTCTGGATCACCCTCTGCCAAAAGGGCTCGGTACTGCTGAAGGCTTATCTCAGAACCATTCTCTGACAAAACCTTGGCCGCCAGATCCAAAACTTCAGGATTGCTTTGATGGATTAAATTCTCAAAATCTGCTACACCCATCTCTGTGTTAACCGCATCCTGCAGATCCATCAGCATCTCCATCGTGATGGAGCTTTCGAGCATCCGCTTAAACTGGTCACCGTCCAACAAGCCATCGCTATGCATTTCGGTGGCCAGCCTGATGTTAAGGATCTCAGTCGCAGCAGCCTCAGCAGCCAAATTCTTGACGAACTGATCCGATGTCTGAGACATCGTCAAAGTGATTTCCCTAGTAATATCTTGTAAACGGCCCAGCGCCAGAGCTTCCAAATCATCAGGGATATCAGCGTCCATCACGAAATTGATGGCAGCCTCTGCATCGGCAATGGTCAGCAGCGCATTAACGTCAATGGAGTCAAGAGCGCCTGATAATTCCCGAGTCTGGTTGTCGATGGCAGATATAAGAAGGT
Organism: Lamprobacter sp.; assembly: GCF_034860625.1. Lineage (NCBI taxonomy): Bacteria > Pseudomonadati > Pseudomonadota > Gammaproteobacteria > Chromatiales > Chromatiaceae > Lamprobacter > Lamprobacter sp. The sequence continues at coordinate 22,483 of NZ_JAYESN010000058.1, read as the reverse complement.
CATTAGGCGAAAGTTTCTCAGGCAACTCACTCAGCTCTTTAAGGACATTGTTGGCGCCCAATAAGTAATCTACCCGAGTGGCCGAAGTCTTTTTGATTGAGTCGATATAAGACGAAGCTGTGCCTAGTATGTCATCGAGCGCATCTCGATCCCCATCCCTGGCCCTAGTCAAGAGCTTTTGGTAATCAAACTCTTTCTCTTCCGGGGTCTCTGATACCTCCCTGCGCAAATCCTCAACACTCTTGGCGAAGTTCTCTAGATAACTACTAGCCTCGGCGAGATTGTTAGAAATTTCTTTTGCAGACTCTGCGGCATCCTGCATCCTCCACATCATCTCCTTATATGGCCTCAGGGCTGCATCTGTCTCGTTGAGTTCGAGCTGTCTTTCTGCTTCTAACGCCGCCTCGGCATCAATCAGCGAAAGCACTGAGATGCGCATCGACTGAAACTCATCACTAAGCCCTTTAGCCTCCTGAGCGGCCTTTTGCAGGTCTTCAATACGCCAAATCAACTCCTGCAGCTCACGATTGGCGGGGGCAATCGCCTCAAGCTCACGCTCTCGAAGCGTCGCGGTGTCTCCGATCAGACTGTAGTATTGGTTTGAAAGACTAATCGCCTCATCATAGATGGCCTGTGCATCCTCAAGCTCCCATAGCAGTCTTTGATACTCACGATTAGCCTCGTCAATGGACTCAAGTTCAATTTCTCGAAGCGCCTCGGTGTCTTCAACGAGCTGGTAGTAATTACTCAGCAGGCCTTTTGCCTCGTTAAGCCTATCTTTTAGATCCTCGGCGTTCCAAATCATCTCTTGGATATGCCTCAAACCCGGATCAATATCCTGCAACTTCAAGGCTCTGTAGGCTTTGATGTCATCGCCGATCGCGTTGACGGCATCCCTAAACGAGCGTAGCTGGTCGTTTGTCTTCTGCAGGTCTTCTGCGAACCAAACCTCATGCTGGAGAAGTCTAAGCTCCGCAGGCAACTGTTCGAGCGCGTTTTTGCGCTGAAGATTGACCGCAGCCTGCTCTTTGCCTTGAGCACTCAGCAAATCAATCTCAAGTTCGCGCCTCTTTTCAAAGTTACGATCAGAGATGCGGTCGAGGTCTTTGCCACCAGCGCCCTCAACCATCGCTTGAAGAAGGTCATCCCAAGTCTCAAACACGCCCGCCGCCCACTGCTTAGCCCAGTAAGCGCGACCGGTAGCATCACCATAGCGGCCAAAGAGCTGATTGAACGCCTGGTCAATCAGGTAATTGAGATCATCGCCCTGGGCACCTCGCAGGATTCCCTCTTTCAACTCTTCTTGGTCTGTCAGCCCCTTTGCGAGCCAATAGCCGATACCAGCAGCATCTGCTGTGCGGCCCAATGTGGATTGGTAGGCGCTGAGGATGTCGGAGAAGCTAAGCTTCTCAGCGAGTTCGTTAGCTAGTAGATCTAGGTCATTAGCGCCCAGCATGAGCGCGTTTTCAAACTGCTCGATTGATGTGATTGCCCCAGACTGAATCTGTTGAATCCAGTAATCCAAACCTTCGGAATCCGCTAAGCGGCCAAACAGCTTTTCATAAGCAATATCAACGGTGTTTTTGAGGTCTTCTGCGCTTGCGTTGATAAGCATTGCGGCTTCAGCCTGACCCTGGCTTTGATATCCTTCGCCAGTATGCCACTGCAAACCAGCGGCATCCGCGCTACGACCAAAGAGTGACTGATAGAGACCGGCGATGTCAGGAGCTTTAAGCGCGTTTGCAGCGTCTTGAAGCTCCCAAAGATTCGCTGTGGCTTCAGCCAAAGCGGGGTTGACGGCATATAGCGCGTCGTACTCGTTTTGGCGCTGAAGGGCAACAGCTTCGATCTCGTCGCCAGTGAGATTCAGTGAATCAATTTCAACATTGCGCATCGCGCTTTGCCGGTTTTCCAGCTCAGTGTAATATGCCCGATAAGCTGGCAAATTGTCAGCCATGGCTGCCATCTGATCATCCGTTAACTCCGCTGAACGCATTAAATCGGCGAAGCCATCTGCAGTTTCCGGCAACAACAGGCCGACGCGCAAAAGCGGCATAACGGCCTCATTGGCTAAATGAGTAAACGTCTTAGGATCAAATGATTCTATTGCCTCATCCCATTGAGCGGCGTCTTGCAGTGCCCAAATTTCTTCCTGTAACGAAACCAGAGCGTCTGAAGTTTCACGCAACGCATCAAGTTCCATCTCTCGCTCTAAAGCGAGCGCGGCAGCCGCATCTCCCTGGAGACGCATCAGTTCAATCTCTTTGCTGGCGATGGCGTCGGCGACCCGCTCCGCCTCTTGCTGCGCACGCTCTGATTCCTGCTGGGCCTGTTGCGCCTGTTGCTGCATTTCTTGCTGGGCCTGTTGCGCCTGTTGCTGCATTTCTTGCTGGGCGCGTTCCTGGGCCTGCGTCATTGCGTCAAACGCGGGCACAAAACGCATCAGACTGGCGTAGGTGTTTGCGCCTGCTTCGGTTGAGACGTCAAGCGACTCGACCAGGGCGCGGAATTGAGCGTTGGTCTGCGGAACGGCATGTCCGGCGGCGCCCATGGAGTCAGTCAATGTTTCCGAAAGTTGCTCATAGAGCATTGCGGCCTGTTCGCCCTCACTATAGAAGGCGCTGTAGAAGTGTCCGACATTTGCGGCGAGACCTTCCATAGTGCCGCCGAGATTCATCCAGGCATTGGCAACCCGGATTGCGCCGTTGTAGGCAACATCAGCACTTGTTCCGGTGGCACGCAGTTGGTTGGCGAGGTTGGCAAGCGCAAGATCGACCTGCTGCCATTGCCCGAGGAATGCTTCAACGTCTCCGTTGGTTTCGGCGCGGATACGCTGAAGCAAGTGCGCGTATTCCGCCCCAACGGTGTCGGTTTGCTTTTCAAGCGCGATGTCGAGCATTTCGCTCATCGTGCTATTGATGTTGTTCTTGACATCTTTCTCGAACTGCTCGGGATCGAAAACATTAAGCGCACCGAAAGAAAGATCAATGCTCTCGATTTCTTCTGCGGTTAGGCCGAGTTGGTTGGCGAATTGGTTTAACCCCTCGTTGATCTGGTCGAACTGCTTGACCACATCACGAACCGCTTGCTGTTCCATGCCTTTAACGGCGGCGATGCCGAACTGACCGTCGTTCACCGACATGAGCATTCCGGGTTCTTCTTGTTTTCCGCCAAACAGCGAGCCAAGGAATCCGCCACCAACTCCGCCGAGCAAGCCGCCGATGATGGCGCCGACGGGGCCTAGCGCCATGCCAAGCCCGGCGGCGATGCCTGGGCCTATGGCGGAGCCAACAGCGGAGCCCACACTTGATGCGATGCCGACATACTCGCCATCAAACAGCATCGAGCCGAGCAATGATCCACCGAAGCCACCGGCGCCAAAGGCCCAGTTTGGTAGGCCGCCGGCAGCGCCGCCCATGGTTGAGAAGAAGCCTTCTCCAAACCCTTTGCCGAAGACATCGCCGGCTAGATTGCCAATGCTTGAGAAGGTGCTGGTGATGCCTTGGCCGATGCTGTTGCCAGTGAAGAGTTGGCCGATGCTGCCGAGTCCGCCTATGCCACCAAGGCCGCCTTGACCAGTAACGGCTTGTTGCGCTTCGCCTGCGAGTGATGCACCACTCATGCCGGTCATGGTCGTCATGATCGGGATGACGATCTTGTTCTGCATCACGGCGGCGGCGAGCTGGGCAAGGCTGCGCTTGAAGATGTCAGCAAGGTCGCTGAAGAAGTCTTTGGCGCTCTTGAGGCTGCCGTTGAACAGGTCCTCGAAGGCGTCGGCGAGATGGGTTTGAATGTCGCTGCCGATCTCTTCCAGGGCGCCGGTCCAGAGGGTGGCGAAGGTGTTGATCTTCGGCCCTGCGGCGTCGAGCTGAGCGGCGAGCCCTTGCGCCTCGGGGATGGCGGCGCGGTAGTTGGCGGCGACTTGCAGGAGGGCGTCTGAGAGGGCGGTGTTGCCTTTGGCGGCGGCTTCGATGGCGCGCAGTTCGGCTTGGCGGGCTTGTCCGGTAAGTTCAAGCTCGACGCGGTAGGCGCGCTGTTCGGCTTGGGTCATCCGCGAGAGGGCGATCTCTTCTCGCAGGCCATCGAGGTAGTCCTCAATGTTGGCAGCGCCGTTACGCAGGGCGGTGGCAGCGCTGAGTTGGGCGCGGGCGTAGGCGGCGGCTTGGCGCTGGGCGTCGCGCTGGGCGGCGGTGAGGCCAGCGGTGGCGGCCTTGGCCTTTTTGTTACCGGACTCTAAGAGTTCAAGGTGAACATGGGGGCTGTTGTCGTAGAGCAGGACCTTGAGTCCGTATTGCTCGGCCATTTCCTTGGTCAGGCGTTTGGTGCCTTCGGTCACATAGTCGATGGCTTTACCGTGTTCGTGCAGGCTGGTGCCGGGTTTGGCGGCGAGGGGGCCGCCGTTGAGGTAGTTTTGATAGAGCTGCCATTGCTTGTTGTAGTCGCGCATGCCGCTGGTGATGCGGCCGGTGAGGCCTTCTTGTTCCACCATCTGCTGGAAGCGTTCGCGCAAGGTGGCGTTAATGCGCTTGTCGGCGACGAGGTTCCAGTTTTTGGTGAGGTCTTCCGCGCTGCGAGCAAGTGCTGTGGCTTCGACGGTGACGGTGGGGAGAGTGGCGCTGAGGTCGTCGATATAGCCAACAAAGGGGTTGAGCACTTCGTTTTGTCGGATGAACTGCTCGGCGAGTTCTGCGCCTGCGGTGGCAAGTTCGCGCTGTTGGGCGCCCATCCCCGAGAGGGCGTCGATGGCGCGGCCGGCCATGCCCACCGGGCTCCACCGAAGCCATGCGTTGGAGATGCCATCGAGGGCGTTTGTGACGGCGTTGAGCCCGGGGATTTTTTCAATCAGGTTGCCGGCGGCGACGGCGAGATCGCCGACCTTGTTGGCGAGGATGCTGACGCCGCTGGCGGCATCACCCCAACGCTGGATTTCGTCGCCGATCACGCCGTCTTTGATGCTGGCCGTGAGTCCTTCGACGGCGCGGGTGACGAGGTTGGTTGCGTCGGTCATGAAGTCGAGCAGGCCGGTGCTGTCGGCGATCTCGAGCTTCAGTTCTTGCATACGCTGTCCAAGCGTATCGACGGCGCCGGCGTAGCCTTCGGCTTCTTTGCGGGCGACGCCGCCATACTGACGCGCGAGCTCGTCGAGGATCATCGCTTGCGCTTCGGCTTGCCGGTTCGTTTCGGCAAGGGTCTTGATGATCTCTTTTTGCGCTTCGGTGAAGCTGACGCCTGAGCGCGTCATCGCGTTGAGGCCCTTGACGGGATCTTCGAGCGCCTTGCCGAGCTGGGTCATGGCGCTGTTGAGGTTTCCGCCGGTGACGGTGGCGAGGTCGGCAGCAAGCTCAGTGGCGCGGGTGAAGGTGTCTCCGCTGACCGAGCGGAAGGTGAGTAGGATCTGCTGCGCTTGTTCGACGCCTTCCACGCTTTGCAGGGTGGCAAGCGCCAGGGCGCTGGCGTTGTCTTTGAGCTGCTGAGCGGTGAGGCCGGCGGTGTGGCCGGTGGCTTTGAGGATGGCCTCGGTGCGCAGCATGTTGCGCTGGGCTTGGTCGGCTTCGCGGGCGATGTCGCTGAGGGCACCGCCGATCTTGGCGATGGCGACGGCGGCTGCGGCGGCTCCAAGGCCTTTGACAGCGGCGCTCATGCCGGCCATGGCGCGCGAGGATTGCTCCGCACTGGGCCGCACGCGGCGCAGTTGGCGCTCGACGCGCTCGATCTCTCCGGCAGCGGCGCGGCCGTCTGCGGCGATGCGGATGGAGAGGTCGAGCTGTCTAGCCATCGGTTAGGTCCTCGAGGTGGGCTGCCGCTGGCTGAGTCGCGCCATGCGGTCGAAGGCGGCTTTGATGGCGGCCTGTTTGCGTTGGTGATGCTCGGCCAGCTGCTCGAGCCAGGGTGATTTGGCGTCGTGCTCGCTCATGCGGTGGCTGGCGCTGGCGTAGACGCCGCTGAGGCGGCGCAGGAGGCGGAACTCCTCGGGCGTGAGGCGTTGGTCGGTGCGGCTGGCCCAGGCGTCGAGTTCTTGCCACGTGAGCGCAGTCGCTCCGCCCATGCCGCCGGGGAGGACGGGGCCGGCTTCAAACAGCATGCTGATGTAGGTCTGGCAGAGGTCAGCCGGGTCGAGCGGTGGCATGTCGAGATCAATGATGTCGTCACCGTGGGCGGCCTCGAGTTGCTGTTTGCGGGTACGGGTGTCGGTGTGTTCGGCGCTGTTGGCGCCTTTGTTGAACGCGGCTTTGCTGTGCTTGGGCGGTGCTTTGGGCACCGCTTGCAAATAGCAGTGATGCTCAATCCACAGCGTTAGGCAATCATCGACTCCCCCATGAAGTTCACCTCGCTGAACACGGCTACAGAGACTTGGCGCTTCAGGTCAACGCCCATTGGGGTCTTGAGCTTGTAGAGCATCTTGGCGTTGGCAGGGGTGCACGGCAGCTTGTTGCCGTCAAACTGCAGGTTCCAGTCTTTGGTTGCGGTCACCAAGATCTCGATCTCGCGGGCGTCTTCGCGCTCGGGCGTCAGGTCTTTGCTCTTACGTTGCAATCGGCGGTTTTCTTCGCGGAAGCGGGCCTTGAGGGCTTCGATCTCGTCGGACTCGGAGCCCAAGAGGTCGATCCACATCTCGGAGCCGTCTTTGCAGTACATGGTCTCGCCGGTGCGTGGATGCAGCACGGGCATCCGGTAGGTGTCGAGCCAGGTCAGACTGCCGAGGTCGTCGTACTGCTCGGTGGTGTCGGTGTCGGTCTTCTTGTCGCTCATGATCAGGTCTCAGGGTCAGTGGAAAAAAGCCCCGTGCACGGGGCTGCTGGATGTCAGCGAAGGGGATTAGCTGCCGTTTACGGCGGCGGCGGTGGCCCAGGAGTCGGATTGGCCGGCAATCGTCGGGTTGACCATGACGACGCCTTCGACGGAGCCAGGACTCACAGGCAGGCCGGTGACCATGCCGATGAAGCAATAGCGGGTGGGGGCTGCGCCAACGCCAGGCGCGCCCATGTCGCTTAGCTCGATCTTGAAGGCGATGTTGGCGCCGGTGCGCTCGTTGGCTTCGAGGATGGCAAGGCCGGCGTCTCCGGTCTTGGCGATCGAGATGCTGAGATCACCCATATCCTCCGTGGTGAGGTATTTGCAGACTTTGCCGGTGCCAAGCGGGGTGTAGGTGCCGACGCTGGCGTTGGGCCCCATCTCGGGCACGGATTCGACCATGCCGACTTCGGTCCAGCTCAGGGTGTCGTAGGTGGCGATGAGGTAGTCGGCCGGGAGAGAGGCGGAAACGTAGACTTTTGTGCCTTTGGAGGCGATGAGATCGTTGCAGGTGGCTAATGGCATGAGGGTGTCCTCTTAGGCGGATAGAAACAGGTCACGCTCGGCGGCGCGACGGCGAACAAGGCCGCGCAGGACACGGCCTCCGGCTTGGTTCCAGCGTGGCAGTTCATCGGCCGCGCCGGGGTAATCCAGGGCGTTGAGCTTCTTTAGTAACGTGGAGCGCTTGAGTGCTCCGCAGCCGACGTTGAAGGCGAAGCTGACCAGGGCGTCGAAGTGAGATTGCTCAAGCGGGGCCTTGACGGATTCGGACACGCAGCGCTCGAATTGCTCGAGGTCTTGACGCAGCAGTGATTCGGCTTCGGCTTCGCTGATCTGCTGCCCCATACGTGCGGTCTTGGTGTGGCCGTAGCCCACAGTGACGATGCCAACGGGATCGCGATACGCCTGGAGTTCTAAGCCCTCGAAGCGCTTAATGAGATCAATGCCTGTCTGGCTGATGCGCGTTGGCTCAATCATGGCTTGATTTGGCTGTTGAGGTCGTTCGGTTGGTCCCACATCAGGTGCTGGCTCCAGCGGCTGAGGCGCGGTCCATAGGTGCCATAATCGGGCGAGTAATCTGAACATGGGCAGTGAACGGGTGGCAGATTGCTATTGAGCCGACAAATCGCAGCGCCAGTGCTTTGGGTAAGGCTGTAATGCACGCAGGGGGGCGAGGCGGCGCTCATCGGGCACCCCAGACGGAGCCGTGGCGGCTGAATTTGATGATGGGTTCTTTCCGTCGGCCGGTGGAGCGGCTCCAGGAAACGACGACGTTGATGACTTGGCCGACGCTGATGAGGTAGACGACCAGGAGGTAATCGAAGATCAGCCAAACAATGCTGGCATCTTCGCCGATGGCATCGTGGTTATTGCGGATAATCCAGTCGACTTGCATGGCTGAGAAGACGAGCGAGAGCAGTATGGCAAAGCTGCAGGCGCCGACCACGGTGGTTTTAAGCGAGGTTTCCATGTCGTGGCGGCGAATCGCTTTAATAACGACATAGAGGTACAGGCCAATTGAGATGCTGTGTAAAAAGATCGTCATGAGATACGCCGCTGTTAAAAGATTGTTCACGCGGACACCTTTTCAAATATGAGCGTGGCAATCATGGTGAGCGCGGAGCCGCCGACGACGACGGCAACCCAGCGGGCGCTGCGAACGACGATGGTGTTGTCGCGCACTTCGCGCTCGAGTAGCCGCAGGCGTTGCTCATGGTCTTGCAGCCGCTCTTGAACCGTCTGACGAAAGTAGTCTTCGGTCATGACGTGTTTTAGGTTGGCTTTGCGTCTTTCAGGCGGGTGACGGCAATGATGGCATCAATGACGATGCTGCTCGCTTCGCCCCAGATCAGCCCAAACTCTTGCTCGGCAAATTCGATGACTTGGGCGCGTTTGTCACGGCCTGGGATCTCGGCGCGGGTGAGTTGGCGCACGAGGCCAGCGAGTCGGTCGAAGATGCCTGTCGAGACGTACCAACGCAGTGTGTTGTAAAGCGTATTGATGAGGATGGCTTTCATCGTTGGGTTCCTGTTCAGTAGCGACACTGCAGCTTGAGCATGAGGGATTCAGCGATCATCGCCCCAAGGTCCGAAGGCGTTGTCGAGGTCGGATCGGGCGGGGTCAGCAGGCTTGCGTGCGGGCTGATCGCTGGTTGCATGTGGCAGCTCGGCTGCGTCGGCGTGCTCTGGCAGCCGCTGAGGACGCATACGGCCAGCAGGATCAGGCAGCAGCGCTTCCAGGGCGGCGCCTATGGCGATGCCGGCGGCGATGATGGCGTCGCTTTGCTCCGGTGAGAGGCCGATGCCGAGCAGGGTGAGCAGGGCGACGAGGGCGCGCCAGGTGCTGCGCTCATCAAGGCGGTCGATCAGAAAGCGTTTGATCATTGCGCTGGGCCTACAAATGCGGTGTCGCTGACAGATGAGGTGTCACTGATCGTTGTGTCTGACACGGTGGTGTCAGTGATCGCGGTATCAGAAATTGATGTATAGCGGACATCTGACACTGCGCTGGCTTGTCGGTCGCTGATGCTGTTGGCGCGATCTGTGATGGATGTGGTGTTGTTGTTGGTGGTTCTTTCAATGGTGCTAGTTGCGCTGGAGGCGCTGCCAAGCGATTTCAAAACGTCACCACCAACGACGATGCCAACGACCGATGACAGCCCGCCGGTTAGGACTTTTGCCATTTCGACGCGTGGATCGGGTTGTTGTGGGCCGTAATAGGTGCATTCGCCAGCGCACGTTAGGACGGGTCGCGTAGGATTAGCGGCCATGCAGCCTGTCAGCAGAATGAGCGGTAAGAAGATCCGTTTTTTCATTGCGTAAGCTGCAAAGGCTGACAATCTCTAATCTCTCTGACGCGTGCCAAGTGATAAATTCGGTCAGCTTTGCTGGGCGGCTGTAACGGCTGAATAGCAATCGCAAAGAGCGGCGCCCAGGCAAAGCCAACAGGGAGTGCTCCGGCCGCGGCGGCCACTGAGATTCCTGTGATGAGGCCTGTTTTTCCGAGCGTCAGATTCGATGAAAGCGCCTGCTGCTTAGCGGATTGGCGAAGCTCCGCATCGATCTCGGCGCACGTTTTGGGTACGTCGGTAAAGCCGCTGAGCATGTATTCAGGGGTCGCACAGCCGGCGAGCAGGAGCAGCAGGATCGAGAGCAGCGGCAACGGCCAGGGCGGGGCTTGGCGGGCGCTGGCGTTGCCTGGTGGTGACGGCCGGTGAGTGTGCATGCCTGCGTGTGCCTTTTGCGTGGGTGTTAGCTGTAGCGATCGGCGAGCAATACGGCTTGTTGCCAGCGCAGCACGCGGCAGGTGTAACCGGCGAGCTTGAGGTCGACCGGCTCGCTGGTGATGCTGGCGGGCTCGGGGTGGTCGACGGCGGCGCTGCCCCAGCGGTTGAGGGCGGCGTCGTAGAGCAGACCGCGGGTGATCATGGCCATCTCCATGGTGGCAAGCTCGGGGTCGGCGTGCTCGGTGATGCCGTCGCTGTCGCGGTCGCTGGGGCGGCGGCTGGCAATGTGGTAGGCGCGCCATTCGATGAGGTCGCCGTGGTAACAGGCCTGGGCGCCGAGGGGCCGGAAGGGGTTTTCGAGCTCGGTGCTGGGGCCGATCTCGAGCAGCAGGCTCGGGGTGTTGAGCACGGGGTTGCCGTCGCTGTCGGTGAGATCGGCGGGGTCGAAGGCGGCGCAGCGAGCGAGGGTTTGCGCGCGCGCGGTGAAGGCGGCGGCCATGCTGGTGAGCATGGCGGCGCGCAGGGTGCCGATCTCGATGCGGGCGGTGCCGGTTAGCGCCATCGCCAGGTCTCCGCATTGGGGTCGGTGTCTTGGGGCTGCTCGTCCATGAGCGCAACTCGGCTCATGCCGTGGCCGTCGGGCTCGGGGGGCTCGGCGATGATGTAGGTGACTTGTTTGGTGTCGCCGGTTTTTTGGTCGTCGCGGGTGATGGTGACCGGCTGGCCGGTGGCGAGCTGGGCGGCGTGGGTGGTGGCGTCGGCTTCGAGCAGGCGGAGGGTTGGTTGCGGTTGCTGCTCGAGGGCGTCTGTCAACTCAACCCCGTAGCCGTAGCCGATGGGGTTGTTGAGGGTGAAAAGCCCCTGGATCTGGCTGCCGTCGGCAAGGGTCAACGGTTCGCCAAAACCGTGCTCGAGGTCGAGCACGGCGGTGTTGAGGGCGGCGATGGCGGCTTGCCAGGTCATGCGGGTTGGGCTTCGCTGAGGGTGCGCTTGGTGCCGGTTTAGGTGCGCTTGGCGCGTTGCAGCATCTTTGGGCGGGTGCAGATGTGCAGGGGGTAGCTGTACATCTCGGGCCTGATCCACATGTCGCGGTCGGTGTCGCGGACGATGAGGCTGTAGTGCTCGCGGCCGGGGGTGTTGGCGAAGCCGAGGCTTTCCAGCGGGCTGTAGGCGACCTCGAACACGCCGGGGGCGTTGACGGGAAAGAACTTGGCCTTGTCGGTGCCGATGGCGACGGTGGTGCCGTCGTCGGTGCCGCGGTAGTTGGCCCAGATGATGCCGCCGTAGCGGAAGGTCTCGAACGGCAGGTTGTTGTCGCGCAGATCGGCGGCCTGCATGGTGTTGAGGTAGGTTTGGCGGATCTCGCTGTGGGCGGTGAGGTCGTCCCAGAAGGCATCGCCGCACAGGGCCATGATGTAGGTGCGGCCGGGGACCCAGGCGCCGGCTGCGGCGGTCATGGTTTGGCGCACGACTTGGTTGCACTTCTTGCGCACGGCGCCCGAGGCGGGGGTGGCGTTGTCGAGGTCGAAGTCGATCTCGGCGTCTTGGGTGATGCCGAACTCGGTAAACCAGTCGTAGAGTGTGCTGCCGTCGGCATCGGTGACGACGCCTTGGACGGCGCCCAGGGCCATATTTTCGTGGGTCAGCTCGACCTCGGAGCGTAGGCCGCCGGGGCCGGCGAGCGCGCGCATGACTTCATCCATGACGCCCATCAGTTCGGTTTCGGAGCCGAAGGCGCGGATGTTCTGGATCTGGCTGGCGGTGATGGTGGCGCCTTTGGCGATGCGCAGGGTGCGGAAGTCGCGGATCTTGCGGGCTTCGGCGCCTTTTTCTGTCAGTTCGGTGCCGCGTGCGCTGGTCTGAATCAGACCAAGGGTGCCGTTGCGCTCTTCGACGGCGACGGTTTCGGTGCGCACGGGGCGTGGGGTGAAGATGCCAAGGCCGCGCAGATAGGCGGGTTGGTACGGCACTTTGTCGACGGCGGCCGTGAGTTGGACGGCGCTGAAGGGGTTGGCAGAAAAGATGTCCATGGTGGCCATGGTGCTGGGCTCCTATACGGTGTGGTCGCTGGGGTGCGGTGTCGCGGGTGTGGCGACGGTTAGCGGACGATGATGCCCAGCGACGCGAGCTGAGCGATGGCGGTAGTCTTTTCGCCGGCTTCGATGTCGGCGGGCCAGGTGAGTTGGTCGCCGTGGACTTCGGCATCGCGGACGATGGCGGCGCAGGCGGTGTCGGCGCTGGTGGCATCGGTCGGGTAGACGAGGATGCCGGCGGCGGTTTCGCTACCATCGGCGCCGTCTTGGTCGAATTGGGTGTATTTGCCGGAGGCGGTGACGATGCCGAGCACGGTGCCGGCGAGGAGGTCTTGGCCGGATTCGAGCGTGGCGGTGGCGCGCGAGCGGGTGCCGTTGGACTCGGAGACGATGAAAGCGCCGGCGTGTGGGGTTTCGGTGAAGGTGGTCATGGCGGCGGCTCCTTAGTGCTTGGCCGGGGCGTAACGGGTGGCGATACGATCCCAGAGGGCGGTGGCCTCGGCGTCGGGGTCGCTGCGGGTGTCTTGGTCGGGGCTGATCGGGGGGTTGCCGATGGCGGCCATGTGTTGCTCGAAGGCGCTGGGGCCGTTGGTACCGTTGGCGTCGTTGGCGCTTGGGGTTGGCGCGGGGACGGCTTTGATCATGGCTTGGGCTTGATCGAAGCTTAAGCCGGCGGCGATGGCGGCGTGGGCGGTCTCGGTGGCGTGCGGGTGCTCGGTGAGCGCTTCGAGGATGAGGGCGGTGCGCTCGCGTTCGGCAGCGGCGCCGGCGGCTTTGCCGTCTTCGGTGGCGGTGGTGAGCTTGGCGCTGCTGGCTTGGATGGCGGCGGTGGCCTGCTCAGCCGATGCTTCGGCTGGCAGCCCGAGTGCCGCGTTGACATCGGCTTGGTAGGTCATGTGCGGGCCTCTTTGGGGGTGATAGCCGGCGGTGCCGGCGGATTGAAATAGGGTCTCGAAGCCGGCGAGGCGGTTGGCCATGCCGGCGTCGACGGCGCGGGCGGCGATGAGCACGCCACCGCGGCCGAAGTGTTGGGCGACGTGTTCGGGGCTGACACCGCGATAGGCGGCGATGTCGTTGACGAAGATGGCGGCAAGGTCGTCGACGATGCGTTGCAGTTCGGCGCGGCCGCTGTCGGTGTCGGGGGTGGCTTGCTTGAGCGGCGAGACGGAGGAGATGATCTTGATCGGGGCGTCTTTTTCGGGCCGGTAGCTGGCGATGACGCCGATGCTGCCGAGCAGTGCGGTCTTGTCGGCGATGATCTCGGTGGCGGCGGCGGCGAGCCAGTAGGCGGCGCTGGCGGCCATGCCATCGACGTAGGCGACAACGGGTTTGGTCTGGCCGATGGCGCGGATCTGGGCGGCGAGCTCTGCAATGCCGGTGGCTTGGCCTCCAGGGCTGTCGATCTCGAGGACGATGCGCTCGATGGCCGGGTTGTCGGCGGCGGTTTGTAGGTCGGTGGCGAGGACCTCGACGCTGGTGGCACCGCTGATCTCGGTCAGCAGGTTGCCGCGGCGGAAGATCGGGCCTGTGACCGGGATGATGGCGGTGGCGTCGCGCTGGCGGACTTGGCGGGTGTTCTCGAGCGGGCGGCCGAGTTTGGCGGCGACGGCTTCGGGGGTGTCGTTGGCGCGCTGGGCGATCTGGAGGATGGTATCCAGGGCGGCGGGTTCAACAGCCCAAGGTTGGGCGGTGATGAGGTCGAGGGCGCGGGTGGTCATGCGGTTGCCCTGCCCTGCTCTGCGGGCTGTTCGGTGGTGCGCTCGCGCTGATCAGCAGCAATGAGGCTGGCGGTGTCGGCGGGGGTTAGGCCGAGGTCGCGGGTGCGCTGTTGTTCGTAGGCGCGCTGTTCGAGGACGTCTTCCCAGTCGAGGCCTTGCTCGGCGCATTCTTGTTCGAGGGTGCTGACGCCGATGTCCATGCGGATTTGGGCGGCGGTGGCTTCTTTGGTGGGGTCGACCCAGCCACGGCCGGCGAAGGTCCATCTGGCTCTGGTGAAGCAATGCTGAAGGCTGTAGTAGCGATCAGCTTCGACGCGGCCTAGATCGACGGCTTCTTCCATCCAGAGGGCGTAGATCGGGGTAAACCAGGCGTCGATGAGCCAGCGGCGGCGGCTGTGGAAGTAGCGCCAGGCCTCCAGCAGGGCGGCGCGGGCGGAGCTGTAGTTGCTGCGGCTGAAGTCTTTGGTCAGCAGTTCGCGCGGCAGGTGGGTGCCGGTGCCGATGTGGCGTTCGACGGCGAGCAGGAAGGCGTCGAAGGCGCTGTTGGGGCGGCTGGGGGCGAGAAATTGCGGCTTGGCGCCGAGCGGGAGGTTGATGATGGCGCCAGATTTGAGCTGCGGGGAGACGCGCTTGAGGCTTTCGGCCCAGTAGCCTTCGGGGTTTTCTTGGCTGTTGAAGAGCTCAAAGACCTGATCGGGTGGCAGGTCGGATTCCATGAAGGCGGCGACCAGGCTTTGCACCAGGGCGGCGGTCAGCTCGGCGTCGGCATATTGGCCGGTCTGGAACAGCTCTTTGGTGACGGCGGCGAAGATGGGGCGGCCGCGGTTGGCGCCGGCGCGGGTCTTGTCGCGTAGATGGATGACGCGGCGCCGGCCCCAGGGGGTGAAGGCGGGAATGCGGATGAAGTCATCGATCGCGGATTGGCCGTATTGCTGGTAGTCGCGCGGGTGGTGGCGGTTGATGTGGTAGGCGACGGGGGCGCCGTTGTCGTCGATCTCAACCCCTTTGCGGATGTCGGCGCGGTGGCCGAGCTGCGGGGGGGTGTCGAGGCGGTCGGATTCGATCACCAGGAGCTTGCTGCGCCAGCCGTTGCCGGGGCGGTCGATCCAGAGCGGGAGCGCGATGGCGTCGCCGTTGGTGAGCGCGCCGGTGAGCATCTGGTTGGTGAGGCCGATGAGGGTGTCGCTGGCGGCGGCGTCGCATTCGGGGCTGTCGGCCCAGGTGCGGAATTGGGCGCGGGTGGTGCGGGACCAGGCGCGGGCGCGTTCGAGATCCCAGCCAAGGAGGACGGTATCTGGGCGTGGGCTGATGTTGAGCGTGGCGCCAACGATGTTGTCGCGGCTGGTTTGTAGGTAGCCGGCGGCGATGGGGTTGTTGCGCTCGAGGTCGCGGGCGCGGTGGGCCATGCGCTCGAGTTCGGGCAGCAGGTCGGCGTCGGCGCTTTTGCCTTGTGGGAGCCAGGTTTCGAGGCCGCGGCGGGTGTGGCTGGCGGCGTCGTGGCTGGTGTCGTGGGCGGCTTTGAGCGTGGGGGCTTGGGCGTCGTCGGCGTTGAGGCGCGGGTCGGCGAGGTCGGCGACGATGGGGCTGAGGCTGCCGTCGAGGTTGGCGCGGTAACGGGGCTTGCTGCGGGTTGCGGTGGCCATGGGTTAGAGCACCGGGTGCAGTGGGCGGCGGCGTTGGGCGGCTTGGGCTGCGGTGTCGCCGGTTTTGATGGCGATGGCGCGATCGAGGGCGTCGAGCAGGTCGGCTAAGTGCTTGAGCTCGGTGCGGGCGTAGCTGATGGTGCGGTCGGTGCCGTCGGTGTTGAGGGTGACGGTGGCTGTGGCCGCGCCCCTTGAGAGCTTGAGGTAGGCGCTCAGACAGGCGGATTGCTCAGCCTGGAGCTGTTGGAGCGTAAGGGTGGCGAGGGCGCGGGAGAGCATGCTGGGAGCATGCCCTAAAGAGGGTGCAGCTTTTTAGGGGAAAGGCTTGAAAATTTTTCCTGGAAAAGCTGCGGGTGGTTTAGGCGGTCATCGCCTGAAACGCTCTGTCTCGCTGACTAGTTCTTGAATTTTTTTAGCAAGCGCAAGGAGTTTTTCTGCATTTTCTCTGAGTTCGTTGCGTTCACTATCGCTTTTTGGTCCATGGCGCAACGATCTTGGGAGTAATAGGTCTCTGAGCATAAATTCCAGGTCAAGCCGCATTGTGTAGACGCTTTCAAGGGATGCGTCTTCGCTTTCATCTTCTTGATCTTGGCTAAACCCGGGAGGCAGGGGCGGCCCGAACACAGTCAACGTAACCCCGTCATCTGTAACGTCTAGCCCGCAGGGCGGTTCGCTGTTCCAATATTCATCAAACGCATCTTTCACGTTTTCGCTGAGCCAGTCGAGTAAGACGCTTGGCGGTTCAGTCGGCATCCAATATCTTTTTGTCATCGTGATGTTCCGTTTTTTTGGTTGGTTTGGTGGTCAAAATCCAAATTCAGCGAAGTCGACAGGTTGGTCATCAACGCCATGCACGCGGATGGTGTTGATCCGCAGGTTGCGACCCGTGACTTGCCCTGTGGCGGTGTAGCGTAGGGTGTGACCGCCCATGGGCTGAGGGACGCGGTAGCCGGCGTTGATGCTGACTTGGTTGTTGTCCGCGGTGACTGAGCAGGGAATGTCGATGGTTCTGTAGGCGTTGCTGAGGCTGCGGCGTATGAGGAGGCCGGCGGTGTTGCAGATGTCTTGCTCCGTGAGATTGCCTGCGAGTGTTTGTTTGGTGGGTGCCGGGTGGGTGCTGGCCGCTGGTGATGAGGGGGCGTCGGTGGTGGGCTCGATCGGGCTTAGGGCTGAGCCGATGAGGATGAAGGCGATCAGGCCGGTGATGACCCAGGTGGTTGCCGTGGTACGGCGTTTTGGTTTGCCGCCGCAGTTGGGGCAGGCTTTGGCTTGCTTGCTGATCTGGTGGCCGCAGTCTGGGCAGGGGGTGAGTTTGTTAGCCATGGGGGGTTCCTGTTGGTCGCTTCCGTGCGGGTTGGGTTCAGGGTTTCGGGGATCTGATGCGGCTTAGGGCGGCTCTGAGTCCTGCTCCTGGCTTGCCATTTCCGAGTTGTTCGGCTTTGGCGAGCTCGGCGTCTGAGAGCTTCACCGAGACGGTGTGCGGGCGCTCTTTGCCGGGTGGGCGGCCGGGGCCGCGTTTGGGTTGGGGGCTGTGGGTGGTCATTAGGCGTCCGCTCGGAAGTTCGCCGGGTGCTCTGAGTCGAGTCGGCTGGCGCACCCGGCTGGCGTGACACCCTGGCTGCCATCGGTGATGGGTGCAAGGCCGGCTTTGCGCCGTCCGGCGTTGAAGGCGGCGAGGTAGATGTCATCGTCCGCAAGACTTAGATCCGGGTCTTCTCCTGTCATGCCATCGAAAAACCATTGGTCGACGTTGAAGATGTTCATTCGGTGATGTTCTCCGGTTGGCCGCGTCCGTGCAGCGGGCGAGTGTTACAGCCAGTCTTGGGCGACTTGATCGCCAGCGTCGGCACGTTCGATGACGAGCCTGGCGTTCGGGTCGCCGCGTTCGGCAAGGGCTCGGATCGTCTTAGGGTCTGTGTCAGGATAGCCAGGCAAGGCTGCTAGTGCGGACTCCAACTCAGCTTCATTAAAACGGTTGAGCTGATCGATAGAGACATCGATATGACGATTCAGTTTTTGCGAGTAGGTCATGGTGTTCTCCTGTTGGCCGCGTCCGTGCGGCTGGTGGTGGGTTGTTGCTACATCATCCCAAGCGATTGCATTAGCGCGTCAGCGGCTTTTTCGCCTTTGCGCTCTTCGTAAACATCGATCAAGGCTGCGCGGACCATGGTTTCTTCTGTTGATGCCTTTCCGCCGCCGATAGCGTTAACGCTTTCCTGAATTTGGCTGGTTGTCATGGCGCGGATTTTTTCTCTTAGCTGTTCCATTGGTTTGCTCCGGTCGGTCTGCGTTGTTGCCTTCAGTGATTAAAAGTATACCTTATTCTCAGCAGGATGCAAGTGTAAAAGTAAACTTTTTTTAGGCACAAAAAACCGGCACTAGGCCGGCGATCGATGCTGATGTTTTTTCGAGACGACTAGAGCGCGAGGATCTGGCGGACGCGGCTTTCGCTGAGGTGGTAGCGGGCGGCGATTTCGGCGAGGCGGCGGCCTTGGGCGTAGTCGCGGCGGATGGCGCTGTTGCGGTCGTGCTTGTCGAGGCTGTTGAGCACGGGGATGTAGGGGCTGGTGCCGCCGTGGTGGTGGCGGATGGCGCGTTCGATGCGTTCGGCGAGTGCGCTGGCGTGGTCGGGCGGGAGCGGGAGATGGAGTTCGGCGACGGCGGCCATGAGGGCTTGGCGCTGAGTGGCGAGGAGGTCTGCGGCGGGGTCGATGGGGCTGTGCATCTGCGGCCTCCTTTAGTTGAGGGCGGGGAATTGGTAGGCGGTGGTGGTGTTGGCGGTGTCTGGGCGGGCGAGGTGGTTGGGTGTGCGTTCTGTGGGGGTTAGGGGGTTGTCGATTTCGGTGTTGGCGGTGTGTGGGCCGGCCCAGAGGGGTGGGTTGGTCCAGTCGATGCGGTCTGCTGGGCGGGCGTGGCGGGCGCGGGCTTCGGTGCTGCGCACGAGGCCGCGGTTGTCTTGTAGGAGGAGGTCGGCGGCGCTGTCGTAGGTGAGCTGGTCCCAGGCTTCGTTGCGGCGGTTGTTGCCGGCGGGTTCCCAGCCGGCGGTGGTGCGTACTTCGGCGGTGAGTTCGTCAAAGAGGTTTTGCGGGAGCCAGCTGGGCAGGTGGATGTGGCCGGGGCCTGGTTGGCTGCGGCGTAGGTCGTTGTCGAGGCTGTCTTTGAGGCGGTTGACGTGGAGCAGGTAGAGGGGGACGTCGCCGCGGGCGTGGGAGCGGCGATCGGTGCGGGTGGTGTTGTCGGGGCGGCTTTCATCGACGGTGCGTCCGGCGGTGTCTGGGCGTTGGTAGCGGCCTTTGATGAGGGCGATGCGGTGATCGAGGCGTTGGGTGCGCAGTTTGCGAAACCAGTCGTAGGCTTGGCGGGTGACGGTGCGGCTGGTGTCGTGGGTGGCGTGGCCGCCGCCGGTGTCGACGAGGGTGAGGCGGATGTTCATCTTGCGCTGGGGGTCGGCGGCGAGCGGGTAGCGGGCGAGGACGCAGCGTTGGGTGAGGGTGTCCCAGTCTTCGAGGTAGGCGGCGGGGTCGATGCCGTCGATGCTGCGGGGGCTTTCGGTGATCTCGAAGCGGTCGATGATGATGCGTTCGCGCTGGGGGCCGTGGCCGATGATCATGACGCTGAAGTAATGGGCCTGGACGTCGGCGACGGCGATGAGGTAGCGCACCCAGTCGGGGACCATGCGCGGGGGGACGTGGATGGCGCGCTCGGCGAGTTCGGCGGGTTTGAGGCTGTCGGCGCGGGCGGCGGCGACGTAGGGCGCGTTGAAGTCTTGCATGATGACGGTGCGCAGGGGTTCTTCATCGCCGGTGGCGCGGCGGGTTTTGTCGGCCTGGAGGTAGGCGAGGATGAGGTCGTGCCAACGGCTGAAGGCGGCGTGGATGCCGTGGAGCCAGTAGCTGGCGATGTCGGTTTTGGGGGTGGGGCCTTCGAGGCGGCCTTCTGGGGTGATGCGGCAGTGATCGGGGACCCATCGGGCGTTGGCGAGCATGGCGGGTTTGTGGCTTTCGTCGATAGCGCTGCCGCAGGCGGTGCAGGTGGCGCGGACGTTGCGCAGGGTCTCGGGGATGGGGCTGCCGAGCAGGTCTTGGTCAACGTCGTAAGTGAAGCCGTCGGGGCCGGGTGGACTCATGAAGTAGTCGCCGCAGTCTGGGCAGGGCCAATAGAGGCGGTGGCGGGTGCCCATGTTGTACAGCGCAAGGATGCCTTTGGCGGGCGGGGCTTCGTGGGGGCTGGTGGCGCGCCAGTGGGGGTCTTCTTGTTCGTGGCCGACGCTGGATTCGGCGAGGGTCATGGCGAGGCTGCGGTATTTGCGGGTGCGCTTGCGCCCGAGCTCGAACGGGGAGCCTTGGCCGCCGATGGACAGGGGCATGCGGTCGTAGTCGGTAAAGGCCATGCGGCGGCGGCTGATGCCTTGGAGTTGGTTTTCGGAGGGCCAGCCGATTTCGATGGTGTCGCCGGTGCGCAGGGTTTTGTCGTAGGTGTTGTTGTCGTGGCCGCGGGGGGACATGGCGGCTTTGAGTTCGGGGCTGTGGCGGTAGAGCTTGCGCCAGCGGTCGCGCTCGAAGCGGCGGGCGACGTCGGTGGTGGATTGGATGAGGGTCATGTCGCTGGGGGTGCAGGTGGCGACGTGGGCGATCCAGCAGTCGATGAGGGCTTGGGTCTTGCCGCTTTGCGCTGGTCCGGTGAACACCATGGCTTGGTATTGGCGTGATTCGAGGGCGTCCATGGGCTCGATCATGTAGGGGGTGATGGTCGGGTCCCAGAGGTCGACGGCGCCAGAGGGGGCTTGTAGGCGCACGATCTTGGCCGCGGATTCGCTGACGCGACGGCGGATCGGCGGGGCGATGCCGGTAGCGATGTCGGGCAGGAGGCTGGCGGCTTGGGCGAAGGGGATCATGCGCGGGCGGTGGTTATGGCTTAGGTTGCAATGAATAGCTGGTCGTAGACGTGTTGAATACCCATGGTCAGTTTTTGAGCGTCGAACCCGGTTAAGTCTTCACCTTTAAGGCCGATTCCTCCTGAACGATCTAAATTTAGATCTCCATATTCATCATAACTACGATGCTGAAATATCCTTCTTTTTAGTAACTTCCCATCTTTTTGGAACAAAACAACAAGGCCTTTTTGATTAACCCATCCAAGGATGTTGTCTGGTTTTATGTTGGTTAAATCGTCAAATTGTATTTGGTCGAATGTCGCTTTTGTCATTTTGTGACCGTCGACACGAACAACTTTGATCTCGATCGTCGCTGTTGTTATTTCTAGCGTGTGCTTTGACATGGTTATTCCTGTGCCGTGATGGCGGTTTGGTGCTGGCTAAGCTCGGCGTGCAGGTCGAGGATGCGTTGGGCTTCGGCCTGGCGGGTTTTGTCGATCTGGCGTTGGATTTCGTCGAGGGCGGCGGCGTCAAGGTTGAGCTTGCGCTCGAGGGCGTCGGGCAGCAGCTCGTAGAAGTCGCGGCGGACTTCGATTAAGCGGTTGAAGATGCGGCGGGCGTCGTCGATCTCGATCAGTTCTCCGCGTTGACGGCGCAGCTCGTCTTTGCGCAGTTCGGAGCGGTAGAAGGCGTCGCGCTCGGTGGCGGGGAGCATGTCGGGGTCGTCGGCTTGGGTGCTGGCGGTGAAGGCGTCGAAGATGTCGCTGAGGCGGTAGAGGTCGGCAGGTGGGCCGGTGCGGTTTTTGCGCTTGCCGACGGGGGCGATGTTCCAGTTGCGCAGCCGGTCGATGACGGTGCGTTGGTCCATGCGCAGCTCATCGGCGATGGCGCGCACGGTGACGCGGATGCCTTCTGCTCCGCTGATCTGAACATCGTCTTCGGCGTCTTCGCGTTCGGTTTCTTGCTCGAACCACTCGAGCACTTGATCCCAGTCCCAGCCGTTGCCGCGGTTGTTGGGGCCGGCCGGGGAGGCGCAGGGCATGGGGTTGTGTTCGCGGCGACCGAGGGCGTTGAGGTAGCGCTCGGTGAAGCGGTAGCCGTCGCCTAGCTCTTTGACCAGACGGGCTTGGAGCTCTTTGGTGGTGAGTAGGGGTGAGAGGCTGGTGTCGCTCATCAGTTGACGGCTTTCAGTGTGGGTTTGCGGGCGCGGAGTTTGGCGATGCGGGACTCGCGCTGCGGGCGTTTGGTGGCGGCTTCGCGTTTGGCGGCGTACTTTTCTTGCGCGCTATGGATTTTTTCTGCGATGCGTGCAGCCGTTGGGATGTCGTTGATCTGATTTGATCGGGCTCTATCCCATTTGCACATTGCGATGTAGTAGGCGTGCAGTTCTTCTTCGGTCTGATCTACATCAGATATCCATCGGTCTACCGCTTCTGCATAGGCGGCGTCGATCTCTGAGGCGCTCGGGATCGGGCGGGCGTCGCTTGACGCTCGGCGCTTGAGTTCGGCTTCGACTTGCCAGCGGGCGGCGCCGACCATGAGCAGGTCATGCACCTCGGCGGCTAAATCCATGGGGCGCGATTCGGTATTCATGGCGATCGTCGATCAGTTGGCTGAGGTGGTGCTGCATGGCGTCGTACAGGCCTTGGTCCGCGGTGATGCAGCAGTTTTCGATGCGTGGGTTCTTGGTGTAGTTGGCGGAGCCTTCGACGTAGAGCGCAAGGCCGGTCCGCGGGTTGCGCAGCAGCATGATCTTGGCGTGGTTGTTGAGCCGGTAGACGCGGCCGCCGACGCGCTCGGCGAGCTGACAGAGCCGGGTGTAATTGGCGGGCATGCGCGAGGCGAAGAAATCGCCGGTGAAGGCGGTGAAGCCGTCGATCAGGCGGCCTTCGGCGAAGTGCTCCTCGAGGGTGTTGAGGTGCTGCCGCTCCAGTGACCAGGTGGTGAGCCAGAGGCTGGCAAAGGGGCCGTGGGTGTGGACCAGGTAGTCCAGGACGTCGCCTGCATCCAGGTCGCCACTGGTGAGTAGGTGGTAGCTGGTGTTCGGTTCGATGTTGCCGAGCACGGCTTGCAGATCGGCCTGACGCTGGGCACGACGGGCGTTGTGCTTAGCGTCGCGCTTGAGGTAGGCCATGGAGCGTCGTGCTTTCGGTAGGCGCTGATGATCTGGCTGGTTTGATGCGAAGATATTTGTAGAG
>NZ_JAYESN010000057.1:0-29178 GCF_034860625.1 Lamprobacter sp. | reverse complement strand
TGGGTGAGTCAGCACGAGGTGACGAAACCCATCAGGTGCAGGGGATAGGGTAAATGCGGCGGTTGTGCACTGAACCTAATGTCTCGACCTGCTGAAAATTATTCACTATCAACAATCGAACACGGATAGCAGAGTTAAAAAAAGCAATTGATTTCCAGTATTTTACGGAGCCGCGACCCTCATCATCTGCCACGGTAGAATCGATCCTATCCTTCTGAAAACGTAGTTCCTCGATTACGGCTTCAAAGTTTTTCTGATGGCTTGAGATTTTTTGAAGGACTTCGCTTATATGCTCCAATACGCGATGATTTTCCTGCATGATTCTATCGTTAATTACGGGTTGTTTGTGGAACCCAACAACCAGCAGAGCCCGCCAGCAAGGGGTGGCCCGGGTGTATTTGTGTACGCCCGGCATGGGCACGAACTGATGGGTTGAAAGCCCCCCTGTACGGTGTAGAAGTACCTGTAGTGCCCCTTGGGTCCTCCGAGATAACTAATAGCCGACGGCAAGGGCAAGCCCACAGGGGGACGTCTGTGAGGAAGCCCGAGCGCAAAGGTGCGAGCCGACGGACAGAAACCGCATAGAAGTCTTTGCCCCTTGGCGAGGCAGCACGAGATGACGAAGCCCTACAGGTGCAAGGGATAGGGTAAATCCGACGGTTGTGCACTTAAGGCTTACGTTCCTATCCGGGCAGTCCTGACCCGACCCCCGGGCACGCAAACCGGGATGACCAATTACTGGCTGCGAAGCCAGGGATTGATCAGCATTCGCGATTAGTGGATGAAAGCGCATGGCTATGCTTGAAGCGTCGTTTGCTCACTTCTTGGGACCGACAAAAGCGGACCCTAATTCTAGGTGATGTAGCGAAGGGGGGGGCTAAACACCCGCCCTTACCCGATTCCACTCGGGCGATTTTGTCGGTTTGGTTCAGTTGCTGAGAATTAAATTGAACCTGACCCGCTTGATTCTGCCGTAGTCGGGGGCCAGAAGATAATCGAGGTCATAAGTGCCTCAATATATAAATTTGTAATTCGATTAAAATATAAATACCATATAAATCAATGGCTTAAAATTATTGAAGTTATTTTTAGTTACAAGCCTTTGAGTTGAGGTACTTAGCGGAATGAGTTTGGCGTGATTTGTACTGTACAGAGATGGCAGCCTTCAACGCTGGTTACGCGACGCATTGCCAAGTTCCTTTTACCCGGTAGGGTGCGGTAGGATCGCTGAGATGCCGGCGGCTCACTCGTTGCCGGAGATTCATGCCTTCACCCCGTCCCACCCATTACGGTGGGCGTTTGGCTACTATGCCGTCTGCTGACTTCTGTCCCATCACGGCGAGCGTTGCCGCTCGCCGCGCTGCCCGAGTTACGGTAGGGTCCGGTGGCCATTCCAGCGCTTTCGCACTGGGCCTAAGTCCGGCTCCCCTAGGCACAAGGACCGCTCGCGAGACAGATCTCCTTAGGATTTTCAGCATGAACTTTCAGTGCACAACCGCCGCATTGACCCTATCCCCCCACACCTGATGGGTTTCGTCACCTCGTGCTGACTTACCCAGGGACTGAGCCTTCTATGCGGTTTCTGTCCGTTGGCTCGCACTTTTGCACTCGAGCTTCCTCCAGACATCCCCTCGCGGGTTTGCCCTTGCCGTCGGCTAGTCGTTACATTGGTCCAAAAGGACACGACAGGTACTTCTGCAGGGAACTTTCACCCCATCAGTTCATGCCCATGCCGGGCGTACACAAGGCAAATCCACTCGACGCTCGTACCTCGCGCGGCTGATCCTTGTTGTTACCCCCCAACCCCATACCAAGCCGATTCTCCCCCTGCTGATCAGATCATTGACACCGAGTCGTCACCCGGGTTTGCTAGGGTACTGAAAGTCTCGATCTGTCTTCTCAAGAGGAAGAAAAAGCTGATGAACGATCAAACGACTGATCAACAAAAGGCCACCTGGCTGCAGGCGTCGGTCTTGGCCGAAGAGCTCGATGCGAGCGAGGTTGCAACACTGGCGCAGGCGATGGGCGTCATGCGGCTGGCAGGGCAGGAGTCGCTGGTGGTGGAGGGCGACGCCAGGCGCACCCTGTTCGTGCTGGTCGATGGCCGCCTTGATGTGCTGCATGACCTTCAGGGCACGGACTCGGCGGTCTATCGCATGTCGCCCGGGGAATGTGCCGGAACCCGTGCCTTTGTCGATGGCTCGCCGCGCAAGGCGGGATTGCGTGCGGCTGGCGACTGCGTGGTGCTGACGCTGGAGCCGGATGACTTCGAGGCCTTGCTCGCGGAACATCCGATGCTGGTGCTCAAGGTGATGCGGGCGCTGTTCCGGATCACTCACAGCAACCTGATGCGGGCGAATCAGGAGTCCGATGCCCTGCGCAACTATGTGACCCGGTCGCATGGCCGCTACTGAGGTGCGAAGCCTACGGTTGTGTCCGGCGCGGCAGTGCATCATTGCGCTAACGCTGTTGTTCGGTCTGTTGTGGGGGAGCGGCACTGCGCTGTCGCTCGAGCGCCCGGAGCAGCCCGGAACGGGACTGCGCTTCTTCGTGGTCGGCGATGCGCCCTACGGCAATGCCGAGTACGCACCCTTCAAGCGCCTGCTGCAAGAGGCGGCCGAGCAGGACCCGCCGTTCATCGTCCATGTCGGCGATATCAAAGGGGGCGGCGAGCCCTGTACCGAGGCGCGAAATCGGCGCATCGCCGAGCTGTTCCAAGCCCAACCGGTGCCGGTGCTCTACACCCCGGGGGACAACGAGTGGACCGACTGTCATCGCCAGTCCGCCGGCGGGCTCGATCCGATCGAGCGCCTCGCGGCGCTGCGAGCGCGCTTTTTTGCCGACCCCGAGGTGCTGCACAACGCGGCGCTGAAGCTACAGGTGCCAGACCCGGCCTATCCGGAGAACGCCTATACCCTCAAGGATGGCGTGATGCTGGTGTTGCTGCATCTGGTCGGTAGCAACAACAATCATCGCTCGAAAAACAGCGCCGCGATGGCCGAATGGCGGCAACGCTCGGCGGCCAATCGCAGACTCTTGCGCGAGGCGACCCGCCTTGCGCAGCAGTCTCAGGCGCGGGCAATGGTGCTGTTCTTCCATGCCAATCCGTTGTTCGAGCGCTCACCGCCGTCGCCTGGCTTCGCCCCGCTGATGAGCGACCTTGAGGCGTTGCTCAGCAGCTACTCGGGGCCGGTGCTGGCCGTCCATGGCGACACTCATCGCTTTCAGTTCAATCAGCCGCTGCTGCGCAATCGATCGGCGGTGAAAGGCGCCGAGCGGTTGTGGCGCCTTGAGGTCCCAGGCTCGCCGTTCCTCGGCGGCGTTTGGGTGAGCCTGACCTCAGATCCTGCAGAGCCGTTTGCGATCTCGGTGGTGTATCCATCGGCGGCTGAGGCGTTTAAGACTAGCCTGTCAGGAGGCCATTAGCTGCTCGCCAGCCGGCTTGCAAGATCCCCGAGTGAGATCGGTCACTGAGCTGTCAGATCCCACGCGTCTTCACGCCGCCGTTGATTCGCCAACCTGTCATCTTGGCTTCTTCATCTAGCGATGCCAGGCCGCCCTTGTACAGCGTCGAGCGACTCG
The DNA here is from genome assembly GCF_034860625.1 of Lamprobacter sp. Lineage (NCBI taxonomy): Bacteria > Pseudomonadati > Pseudomonadota > Gammaproteobacteria > Chromatiales > Chromatiaceae > Lamprobacter > Lamprobacter sp. Next base: position 25,596 of record NZ_JAYESN010000057.1, on the reverse strand, counting down.
TTGGAGCCTAAGCCATCTTGTCGCGCTCGACCATCGCATAGGCCGAGTGGTTATGGATCGACTCGAAGTTCTCGGCCTCGACCACGTAGGCCGCGACGCGGTCTTCGGCATTCAGCCGGCGTGCAACATCGCGCACCGTATCCTCGACGAACTTGGGATTGTCGTAGGCATGCTCGGTGACATATTTCTCGTCGGGCCGCTTGAGCAGGCCATAGAGCTGCGCGCTGGCCTCTGCCTCGACGAGCTCGATCAATTCCTCGATCCATAGGAAACCGCGCGTCTTCGCCTCGACGGTGACATGCGAACGCTGGTTGTGCGCACCGTAGCGCGAAATCTCTTTTGAGCAGGGGCAGAGGCTGGTGACCGGCACCACGACCTTGATCGACAGCTCCGGCTTGCCATGACGGACCTCGCCGATCAGCGTGACGTCATAGTCGAGCAGGCTCTCGACGCCGCTCACCGGTGCGCGCTTATTGATGAAGAACGGGAAGCGCATCTCGATATGACCGGCCTCCGATTCGAGCCGCTCGGCCATCTCGGTGAGCATCTCCTTGAAGGTGCCGACGCCGATCTCGCGCTCGTGGCCATTGAGGATGGCGACGAAGCGCGACATGTGGGTGCCCTTGAAGTGATGGGGCAAGAAGACGTACATGTTGAAGGTTGCGACCGTGTGCTGCTCGGCGCCGCTGCGGTCTTTGATCCGCACCGGGTGGCGGATGTCCTTGATGCCGACCTTGTTGATGGCGATCTGCCGGCTATCTGGACTGGACTGGACGTCGGCGATCTCCACCGATGTCGACCCGGCCGCGCCCTTCGCGCGCTGGGTAGTTGGTCGATCGTCGAGCTGATCGAGGGTTTCAAGGGATGGGTTGGGGGTCAACGTGGAGTCCACAGAGACTGCTCCTCGGGTGGAACGGGGGCGAAGCTGCACAAACGACTCAGACCTCGCCAAATACCGCTTACCATGAGGTCTAGCGCGGTTCGCTGCAAGCATCGAGCCGCTGCGGCAAGCGTTGAACCGAGGTCACTCGTGCTCGAACAGCCCCTCAGCGCGCATCAAGGCGGTGCCATAGTCGATATCCACGGCAAATGAGATGTTGGTGCCCGCTGATGATACTCGGTCGCCCCTGAAAACTTCGTAGGCGAAGTATTCGTCGTCGACATGGCCTTGGCGCAACCGATCGCACCCGGGTCATCCCCGATCTCGAGTCCCCGGTATCCAGGCCAGCATTTCACCGATCCCCTATCATTCAAGCAGTTTGCTAAAGAGGTATTGTGAACCTGTTTGGCTCGCGGGCTTTAGTCTTGATGCCCGTTGCGCTGGAAAATATGTTGCCTACGATATAAAATGCGCGCCTTGTTGCAGATGCACGACATGTCGCTTGTATGGGCCGCTGGGTGGCCCTAAGGCTAAGGCCGTTGCGTCAATGCCATCTCTAAGAGCCAAGTCAACCCACGCAGGACACCATGAACGATTACGAACCACGGACGCTTAGCGCCACTCCCAACTGTCAGCGAACGGCGCACCGACGCGCTCGGATGCTGCTCGCCCTGAGTCTTGCAAGCCTGGCCGGCGCGCCACAGCTTGCGACCGCAGCATCAGACCCCGCCGCCCTTGAGCGTCGCATCCTCGAACTCCAGCGCCAGCTTGATCAGGCCCAAGCCGAGCTTGCAGTGGCCAAGGCCGAGACCCTGTCCGCGACCGAGAAGGCTGAGGTTGCAGAGGCCGAGCTGGCCAAGGCCGGCTCACCGCAAGCCGATAAGATCACCGTCGGCCCCGTCACTATCGGTGGGGCGATCCGCGCTAACTACATTCTCGGGAGTTATCCCGGCGGCGGCAGCGGCCCGTCTCGCGGCGGCAATGGCGGCAACTTCGCGCTCGATACCTTCCGCATTAACATGGATCTGAAGTACGAGCAGCTGGTCGGCAAGCTCGAGTACCGCTGGTACGATGGCTACAACTTCCTCCACACCGGCTGGCTCGGCTGGGATTTCGATGACGGCAGCCAGCTTCAGGTCGGTGTCAACCGGGTGCCCTTCGGCCCTGGCCCCTATGGTGTCTCCCAGAGCTGGTTCTTCGATCAGCACTACTACGTCGGACTCTCCGACGACATGGACCTGGGTGTCAAATACGTCACCAGCCTCGGGAATTGGGATCTCGACTTCGCCTATTACCTGCGCAGCGAGTGGAACGGCAACGGTACCAGTCAAGATAGCACTCGTTACGGCTATGACGCCGTGGTCTGGGAAGGTGCTGTTGCCCCAGACGGAACTGTAGGTAGCGCTCCACCGAATGGCTACGAGGAGCGCAATCAGTTCAATCTGCGCGCCATCTACAACTTCGATCAGAGTGTTGTCGACACAGCGCTCGGTGTCTCGCTTCAGTACGGAGAACTGAAGGGTCGCCGTAACGATAACGGTCATCACTGGGCGGCGTCGGTCCACATGACCAACAGTTGGAACAACTGGCTCCTAGCCTCTCAGCTGACCCGCTATCAATACGACATCGATGACAACAATGCCCTGAATACAGACGCCTTGTTCCCGATGGGCGCCTACGACTTCGCCTGGCCGGTGGCGACGGATGCCTGGCTACCCGCCATCTCGCTCAGCTATCTGTACGAGACTAATCGCATTCCTTGGCTCGACTCCGTTCGACCCTACGTCGAGTACTCGAGCATCATCAAGGAAGACAGCAGCTTCAACGATAGCCAGCTGGTCACCCTGGGTGCAGCCTGGGCGCGTGGCGGCTGGTACATCTACACCGATCTCGCGTTCTCCGACGGCAACTACTTCGTCGGTAACGAGACCGAAGACGGAACCGCGGAAGGCTACTCGAATCTGTTCTCGCCCACTGGCGGCGTGGGCGATTTCGGGGCTAATGGCAACAACCACTGGAACTACCGGTTCAACATCAACTTCGGCTACTACTTCTAGCTGCCTCGGCTAGCCAGGGGTTGCTAGCCAGCTGAGGCCGGATGCGCCAGCTCTAGTGGCCGCGACCGGCTTCAGTCTCTCCCAAACGCGGAGCGCATGGGCCTTAGCGGGCGTCTGCGACAAGCATCATGCAAGAGAAAGTCATCGTCGAGCACCTGTACAAGGTGTTCGGCGATCATCCAGACCAGGCCCTGCGACTGCTGCATGAGGGTGTCGATAAAGACGCCATCTTCGAGCAGACGGGGCAGACCGTCGGCGTCTGCGACGCCGGTTTTTCCATCTACGAGGGCGAGATCTTCGTCGTCATGGGCCTGTCCGGTTCGGGCAAGTCGACCATGGTTCGGCTGCTGAATCGGCTGATCGAGCCGAGCGCCGGCAAGGTGCTGGTCGATGGCCGCGACATCGCGGCGATGAACGACAAGGAGCTGCTCGATCTTCGCCGCCGCGACATGAGCATGGTGTTCCAGTCGTTTGCGCTGATGCCGCATCTGACGGTGGGCGCCAACGCCGCCTTCGGGCTGGATCTGGCCGGGGTGGGGCGGGCTGAGCGTGAAGAACGCGCCCTCGCCGCGCTGGATCAGGTGGGCCTCAAGGCCTGGGCCGAGAGCTACCCGGATGAGCTCTCCGGCGGCATGCAGCAGCGCGTCGGGCTGGCGCGAGCGCTGGCGAATGATCCATCGGTGATGCTGATGGACGAGGCCTTCTCGGCACTGGACCCCCTGATCCGCAGTGAGATGCAGGACGAGTTGCTGAAGCTGCAAGCGGATAGCAGCCGTACCGTGGTGTTTATCTCGCATGACCTCGATGAGGCGATGCGCATCGGTGATCGGATCGCGATCATGGAAGGCGGGCGCGTGGTGCAGGTCGGGACGCCAGACGAGATCCTGCGTAACCCAGCCGATGACTATGTGCGCTCGTTCTTCCGTGGGGTCGATGTCAGTACCGTGCTGAAAGCGGGCGATATCGCGCGCAAGACGCAGATCACGGTGTTCGAGCGCCTGGAGGAGGGCATTCGGGCGGCCATCGAGCGCCTGCGCGACCATGATCGCGAGTTCGGCTATGTGGTCGACCGCCGGCAGCAATTCCATGGCGTCGTCTCGCTGTCCTCACTGCAGGCACTGCTGCATCGCGAGGAGCCGCATCGGATCAGCCAGGCCTTCTTGGAAGGGGTTCCGACCCTGCCGGCCGACACGGCGGTCAGTGATCTGCTGCGCACCGTCGCCGAGAGTCCCTGTGGGGTTCCGGTGGTCGATCGCGAGCAACGCTACCAAGGCGTGATCACCAAGGCGAGCCTACTCGAAACCCTGGATCGGGAGGATTGACCGATGGCTGCAGACACGAATCCCTGGGCGCAGCAGTCTGCGTCAACGCAATCCCCAGAGCCCGCAACAGCATCGGCGCAGTCCGCGGCGAATCCCTGGGCCGCAGCCTCGACCGAGCCAGTACCCGCGAGCAATGCCAGTTCGGCAGAGGCCAGCGAGCCAATGCCTGCCAGCAACCCCTGGTCGGCTGAGCCCCCTGAGCCAGCGGTAGCAGCGAATCCCTGGGGTGGTGGCGGTACCACCGGCGAGGAAGGGGCCGCTGCGACCGCGGGCGATTGGCTTGCCGGCGGCAATGCGATCGAGCTGACGGCGATCGATTGGATGCACCCGTTCCAAGACGCCGTGATCCCGCTCGGCGATTGGGTCGATCAAGGCTTGGACTGGCTGGTCGAGCACTTTCGTGCCGTCTTTCAAGCCATCCGTTGGCCGATCGATGGCACCTTGACCGGCATCGAATCGACCCTGCTGGCGGTGCCTGATCTGCTGATGATCCTGATCTTCGGCCTGCTCGCCTGGCAGGCGGGTGGCAAGCGGCTCGGGCTCGGCGCGGTGATCTCCCTGGCGCTGGTCGGCCTGATCGGCGCCTGGTCCGAGGCCATGGTGACCTTGGCGCTGGTGCTGACCGCGGTGGTGTTCTGCATCGTCATTGGGCTGCCGACCGGTATCTGGCTCGCACGCAGCGACCGCGCCGCGTCCCTGATTCGACCGGTGCTGGATGCGATGCAAACCACCCCCGCATTCGTCTATCTGGTACCGGTGGTGATGCTGTTCGGTATCGGCAACGTGCCGGGTGTGGTGGTGACCATCATCTTCGCGCTGCCTCCGCTGATTCGGCTGACCAACCTGGGTATCCGTCAGGTGCCCGCGGATCTGGTCGAGGCCGCGCGCTCGTTCGGCGCCTCGAAGAAACAGCTGCTGTTTAAGGTCCAGTTGCCGTTGGCGATGCCGACCATCATGGCCGGGGTTAACCAGACTTTGATGTTGGCCCTCTCGATGGTCGTCATCGCCTCGATGATCGCGGTCGGCGGACTCGGCCAGATGGTGCTGCGCGGCATCGGCCGGCTCGACATGGGCTTGGCCACCATTGGCGGCGTTGGCATCGTCTTGTTGGCGATCATCCTCGACCGCATGACCCAGGCCTTTGGCCAGGCCAGCCGCGATAAGCCGACCCGGCACTGGTATGAATCAGGCCCCGTGGGGCTGTTCTATCGCCTGTTTCGGCATCGAACGCCGGCGGCGGCAAAGGGTAGCGCTGGCGCCTGATAACACAATGCCAACAACACAACACAACACAACGCCAAGGCCTGACTGATGCTGAAAGGCCGGCGCTTTGGCTATCTGCACCGCCATCATTGGCGCTGGGATGGTTGGCTGTTGCTGGCATGAATGCGCTGATCGCTGATCCGATCACAATTCGCTCTCCAGGCCCGTTGGCATCGGGCCTTGATCTTTTCACCCTGAACGGAGACTGTTGACTATGCCTAGCTCTATCCTGCGCACCCACGCGTTACCTACCCTGATGGCCTCGTCGCTGGCCCTCGCCGTCAGCGCCGCAGTGGCTGCTGAACAACCCGGCGAAGGCGTCGAGGTGGTGCCAATCAAGAGCTCAATCGCCGAGGAGACCTTCCAGACCCTGCTGGTCATGCAGGCCTTGGAAGACCTGGGCTATGAGGTCGATGACATCAAGGAGATCGAATACGCGGCCGGACACGTCGCCTTGGCCAACGGTGATGCCACCTTCATGGCCGCGCACTGGGACCCGCTGCACATTGATTTCTTCGAGAAGGCTGGTGGCGATGACAAGATCGTCCGCGAGGGCACCTATTCGAGCGGCTCGCTGCAGGGCTACCTGATCGACAAGGAGACCGCCGAGGCCTACGAGATCACCAACATCGAACAGCTCAAGGACCCGGAGATCGCCAAGCTGTTCGACGCCGATGGCGATGGCAAAGCGGATCTGGCCGGCTGTAACCCAGGCTGGGGCTGCGAAAAGGTGATCGAGCATCACCTCGACGCCTACGACCTGCGCGACACCGTCGAGCACAATCAGGGCAGCTACTCGGCGGTGATGGCCGACACCATCACCCGCTATGAGCAGGGCGAGCCAGTGCTCTACTACACCTGGACCCCATACTGGGTCAGCGGCGTGCTGGTGCCCGGTGATGACGTTACCTGGCTACAGGTGCCGTTCAGCGCGCTCCCGGGTGAGCGTGAAAACGTGGATACCGCGCTGGCCGACGGCTCGAACTATGGCTTCCAGGCCAATGTGCAGCGCATCATCGCCAACAAGGCGTGGGCGGAAGCCAATCCAGCCGCAGCCAAGCTGTTTGCGATCATGGAGGTCTCGAGCAACGATATCAGTGCGCAGAACCTGCGCATGCGCGATGGCGAGGATAGCGAAAAGGACATCAAGCGTCACGCCGAGGCATGGATCGAGGCCAATCAGGCGACCTACGACAGCTGGCTAGAGCAGGCAAGGGCGGCGGCGGAGTAAGGCCTGATCTGAACCAAAAGCGATTGATCTTCAATGGCTGCGCCGGTCTGTCAGCCATGGGCCATCAACCATCACAGCGTTGGCACCGGCTGTGATGGCCTAGTGGGCGTTGAAGATTCGCTGCCTCAGGGACGAGGCTGTGCTTGCACAGTAGGCTGTTCGGCAGGATGCCGCTCGCTGCTCAGCGATCACGATTGACGATGTAACGTGCAATCCAGCGTAAGGGATCGGCGCCCTCGTCAAAGCTGCTCAGGCTATCGAGCGCGTCGGTGATCAGATCGTTGGCTGCTTCATGCGCTGGCCCAATCCCCATCAGTGACGGATAGGTGGCCTTTTCATGCGCGGCATCGGCGCCGCTTTGCTTGCCAATCACGTCGGTGTCACCCTCAACATCGAGCAAGTCGTCTTGGATCTGGAAGGCGAGGCCGATGCACTTCGCGTAGTGATCGAGCACGTCGGCCTTGGCTGGCTCGAGGTCAGGGCAGGCGAGGACGGCCATCTGCACGCTGGCGCGGATCAGCGCGCCGGTCTTGTGGATGTGGATGTTCTCCAGCATCACCAGATCGAGCTCGCTGCCTTCTGACTCGAGATCAAGCGCCTGTCCGCCGGCCATGCCGATCGATCCCGCAGCACGCGCGAGTGCGGCGACCATCTGGACCCGAGCGCCATCGCTGGTCTCCGTGCCCTTGTCTTCTGCGAGCACGCCGAATGCGAGCGTCTGCAGCGCATCGCCGGCCAGGATGGCGGTAGCCTCATTGAAGGCCTTGTGACAGCTCGGCCGTCCGCGCCTGAGATCATCATCGTCCATCGCCGGCAGATCGTCGTGGATCAGCGAATAGGCGTGGATCAGCTCGACGGCAGCGGCGCCGGCATCGACCCGCTCGGGGGCTAGGCCGATTGCCCTGGCGCCGGCATAGGCCAAGGTTGGCCGCACGCGCTTGCCTTCGCCGAGCACCGCGTAGCGCATCGCCTGGTGTAGCCGAGTGGGTGGCTGCTCAGCAGCGGGCAAGACGCGCTCAAGGGTGCGTTCTACACGAGCTTGGCAGTCTTTGAGAAAGGTTTCGAGGCGGGAAGCGTCTTGCATGAGCCGATCAGGAGGCAGCGGAGGTCAGTGGTTGGAGGGAGGTTCAGCAGATCTTCAAGGAGCAGATCAAGCATCAAGAAGGCGAGGGACGGAGTGCAGACTAGGGGCCGTCATAGCGGATGGACGCAAGCAGGCCGCCCGCCTAATTGCCCTGAGCCTGGTCTGCGCTGGTGAGGAAGGCTTCGGGCTCGGCTTCATCCGATCCCTCAGTCAGGATGCGAATGCGCTGCTCCGCCGTCTCCAAGGCTTGTTGGCAGCCACGGCTGAGGCGGACACCTTCTTCGAACGCCGCAAGCGAGGCCTCTAAGCTAAGATCACCGCGCTCGAGCTGATCGACGATCGTCTCGAGCGCCTGCAACGAAGCCTCGAACTGCTTGGGGTCTTGAATCTTGTCTTCACTCATCACGGGTTTGAACCTGTCTTTCGATCTACGGTACCGTAGAGGGCTTTGACCGGTCAACGCAGCCGACGACGAAGGAGTATCCTGCCCCGCCATGAGCGGTAATTACGACGCCTCGGCCATTGAGGTTCTCAGCGGCCTAGACCCGGTGCGCAAACGCCCGGGCATGTATACCGACACCACGCGGCCAAACCATCTCGCGCAAGAGGTCATCGATAACAGTGTCGACGAGGCACTGGTCGGCAAGGCCAGCCGGATAGATGTGACGCTGCATCAGGACGGCTCTGTCGAAGTCAGTGACGATGGTCGTGGCATGCCGGTCGATCTCCATCCAGAGCAGGGTCTGCCCGGGGTCGAGGTGATTCTGGGCACCCTGCATGCCGGCGGCAAGTTTTCGGCGGGCAGCTACCGCTTCTCCGGCGGTCTGCACGGGGTGGGTGTCTCGGTCGTCAACGCGCTGTCGAAGCGGCTTGAGGTCTGGGTTAAGCGTGATGGCAAGGAATATTGGATGGCCTTTGCCCATGGCCATAAGGCCGAGGATCTGACCGAGGTTGGCACTGTTGGCCGGGCCAAGAGTGGCACCCGACTGAGGTTTTGGCCGGACGAGGGTTATTTCGACTCGCCGAAGGTCTCCGTGCGACAGTTGACCCATCTACTGCGCGCTAAGGCCGTGCTCTGTCCAGGGCTCGACGTTCGGTTTCGCGACGAGAATACGGGTGAGGAGCAGCGCTGGTGCTACGCCGACGGCCTGCGGGACTATCTCAGCGAGGCGCTTGGCGAGGCGGAGCGGGTGCCCGATAGGCCCTTCGTTGGCAACCTCGAGGGCCAGACCGAGGCCGCGAGCTGGGCCGTCACCTGGCTGCCTGAGACCGGCGAGCAGATCACAGAAAGCTATGTGAACCTGATTCCGACGGTGCAGGGTGGGACGCATGTGAACGGGTTTCGCACCGGCCTCACCGAGGCGGTGCGTGAGTTTTGTGAATTTCGCAATCTGCTGCCGCGTGGGGTCAAGCTGGCGCCCGAGGATGTCTGGGCGCGTGCGAGCTGGATTCTTTCGGTCAAGCTGGCGGACCCACAATTCTCCGGCCAGACCAAGGAGCGACTGTCATCGCGGGAGTGCGCAGCCTTTGTCTCCGGCGTGGCGAAAGATGCGTTCAGTCTCTGGCTCAACGAGCATGTCGGCGATGGTGAGCGCATCGCCGAGATCGCCATCGGCGCGGCACAGGCGCGCTTGCGCGCCGGGCGCACCGTGACCCGCAAGCGCGTGACCCAGGGGCCTGCGCTGCCCGGCAAGCTGGCCGACTGCACGGCCACTGATCCGGCGCGCACCGAGCTGTTTCTGGTCGAGGGCGATTCCGCTGGCGGCTCGGCGAAGCAGGCGCGCGACCGTGAATTCCAGGCCATCATGCCGTTGCGGGGCAAGATCCTGAACACCTGGGAGGTCGATCCAGCCGAGGTGCTTGGCTCGCAAGAGGTGCACGATATTGCGGTGGCCATTGGTGTCGATCCGGGCAGTGATGATCTCTCGCGCCTGCGTTTCGGTAAGATCTGCATCTTGGCGGATGCGGATTCCGATGGGGCGCATATCGCCACACTGCTCTGCGCCTTGTTTCTGAAGCATTTTCCGCGGCTGGTTGCCGCAGGTCATGTGTTCGTCGCCATGCCGCCGCTGTTTCGGATCGATGTCGGTAAGCAGGTCTTCTATGCGCTTGATGATGCCGAGCGCCGTGGCGTGCTCGATCGCATCGCCGCCGAGAAGCTCAAGGGCAAGGTCAGTGTGCAGCGGTTCAAGGGGCTCGGCGAGATGAACCCAGCACAGTTACGCGAGACGACGATCCATCCGGATACCCGTCGACTGGTGCAACTGACGGTTGAGCCTGGCGATGACAGCGCCACCTTGATGGACATGCTGTTGGCCAAAAAGCGCGCCGCTGATCGTCGCGCCTGGCTGCAGGAAAAGGGCGACCTGGCTGAAGTCTGAGACAGCCAGCCGCCCCACCGCTAATCTACCTAGACGCGCAGCGCGACTATGCACTCATTTCCCTACGCCCACGCCGCCGACGATGACTGGAATCTAGCGCTCGAGCGCGTCATTGCTGGTCTCGGCTTTGCCCAAGGTCGACTCGGTTTCCTCTATGTGACCGATGCGATCAACGCCCATCTCGAGGCGATCCTCGATGCACTGCGGGAAGCCACCGATGTCGAGCATTGGGTGGGCGCGGTTGGAATTGGGATCTGCGCGACCGGTGTCGAGTACTACGAACGTCCGGCGATTGCCGCGATGGTTGCCGACCTACCGGAAGAAGCGTTTCGGGTGTTTCCACCGATCGTCAAGGATCTCGAGGGTTTCGATGCCGCTCAGCGTGCTTGGCTCGGCAGCGCACAACCCTTCATGGGGCTGGTCCATGCTGATCCGAGCAATCCGCTGACGGAAAGTCTGATCCGCCAGCTTGCCGAGCGCACCGTGAGTGGATTCATGGTTGGCGGCTTGGCCAGCAGCCAGCACAATGCCCGGGTGATTGCCGATGAGCCAACCGAAGGTGGTCTGACAGGCGTGATGTTCACCGAGGCTGTCGGCATTCAAACCGCGCTCTCGCAGGGCTGCTCGCCGATCGGACCACACCGGCAGATCACCGAATGCCAGCGCAATGTCATCATCGAACTTGACGGCCGTCCGGCCTTGGATGTCTTCAAAGAGGACATCGGCGAGGTTTTGGCCCGTGATATCTCCCGCGTTGGCGGCTACATCTTTGTCGGGCTGCCGATTCGGGGCTCTGACACGGGCGACTATCTGGTCCGTAACCTGATTGGTGTCGACCTCGAGAAGCGGCTGATTGGGATTGGCGATCTTGTCGAAAAAGGCCAGGATCTCATGTTCTGCCGGCGTGATGCGAATACCGCACGGGAAGACCTGTCGCGGATGCTGGAACATCTCAAAGCGCGCTTGCGTGAGCCGCCGCGCGGTGGTGTCTATGTGTCCTGTCTTGGCCGCGGCGCTAACCTCTTCGGCGAAGACTCGGAAGAGCTGAAGCAGATACGCGATGAGCTGGGTGACTTTCCGCTGGTGGGCTTCTACGCGAACGGCGAATTATCGCAAAATCGTCTCTATGGCTATACCGGTGTACTGACCCTCTTCACCTGATGCCGAGGTGCTGCATTGCTTTGGCGACTGGCTGGCCGCCAGAGGTTGTGCGATGAGCATCGGGTCGGATGTCAGAGCGCCCGGGCGCGCTCGGGCTGGTCGTTGGCTGTTGGCCTTGCTTTGGGGAATGGTGGCTGTCCTGGGTGTCGCCATTGTCACGGTGGTCTTGGTGAAGACTTGGCCCTTGCTGCATCCGGTCGTCAATGAGCGAGCGCCCTTGAGCCCGGATTGCGATCTGCTGACTCAGGCCTGTTCAGTGTGGTTTGCGACCGGCGCCGAGGTCGAGCTCGATATCCAGCCCCGCGGCATCCCCGCCGTGCATCCGCTGGCGCTGCGCGTGAGCCTAAAGGGTTTGCCGACACCAGAGCGCGTTGAGGTCGATTTTGCTGGCGTTGAGATGGCGATGGGCTTCAATCGTGCGGACTTGAGCTGGGACCTGGAGTCTGCCGCCTGGACTGGGAAGGGCATGCTGCCAGTCTGTGTCCGTGATCGCATGACCTGGGAGGCGCGCGTGCTGCTGCATTATCCGGATCGATTACTTGCAGCCCCCTTTCGTTTTGTCAGCTTGCGCCCAGGTGAGCACTAAGCTGATTCGATTTAGCGCTGGTTTGGGCAACGATTAAGCCTGTGCTCGCCTCGAAGGGCGGGGCGGGCTGCTATCATCATCAGACGTCGCTCGCCGCTTTGCTCCGCGGGCGCTCGTTCAAGTCTGGAGAGAACATCATGCGTGTTTTGGTCGGCGATATCGGCGGCACCAAGACGGGACTCGGGATTGCGGAGGTCCAGGGCAATAGCGTCAAGCTCGATCTGCATCGTCGCTATCCGAGCCGGAAGTCGGTGTCACTCGGTGAGATCGTCACCACCTTTTTCGACGAGACCGGCGGCCAGTGCGAGATGGCGGCCTTTGCCGTTGCCGGGCCGGTCGTCAGTGGTCGCAGCAAGACGACCAACCTGCCGTGGCAGATTGATGCCGCGGCCCTGCAGAAGAGCCTGGGCTTCAATCGGGTTGGTCTCCTCAACGACCTCGAGGCCGTGGCCTGGGGGGTACCAGCGTTGACCGCTGATGAGCTTGCCGTGCTGCAGCCGGGTGCGACCGGAGCGGTGGGTAACGCCTGTGTGGTGGCCGCTGGGACGGGGCTCGGCGAGGCTGGCATGTTTTGGGACGGCGTTAAGCATCGCGCATTTGCGACCGAGGGCGGACATACCGACTTTGCGCCGACCGATGACCGCGAGTTCGCGCTCCTGAACCATCTCCAGAAGCGTGTTGGGCGGGTGAGCTGGGAGCGCGTCGTCTCGGGCATGGGAATCGGCAACATCTACGAATTCCTTGCGCAATGGCACAAGGCGGTGCATCCGCCGGCGGTTGCCGAGGCCCTGCGCAGCGACGGCGACATCGCCGCCGCGGTCGCCGAGGCGGCTAGCAATGGCCATAGCATCAGCCAAGAGGCGATGGAGCTGTTCGCGGTTCTCTATGGACGCGAGGCTGGCAATACCGCGCTCAAGCATATGGCCCTGGGTGGGGTCTATCTTGGTGGTGGTATTGCACCTAAGAACCTTGCGTTACTGCAAGGTCCTGGCTTTGCCGAGGGCTTTCGAGACAAGGGCCGTATGCGCGGCCTGATGGAGCAGATTCCGGTCCATGTGATTCTTGATCCCCTGACGCCGCTGTACGGGGCCGCACGCTATATGGTGGCGGAGATCTGCTGAGAATCAGATACAGGGTTACCCTGGGTTGGGCGCTTGGCCGCCAGAATGATCTCGGCGTCTCGTCGGCGAATGTCCGTCTTGCGCTCGCCCCAATTGTGACTTCTGTGCAATCATCTGTTTCTTGTTTGCACCTCCAGGGCTCTTCCGCCGGGATGTCATCCTCTAGACACCTAGATCCAAAGGGGTTGTTTTCGTTGCTTCCAAGCCGAAAGCCAACTTGCCTGGGCGGCTGGCTCGGCTTCGTCTCGCTACTTATCCTGTTCGCAGCCGATGCCGAGGCGCTGAGTCTTGCGGTCAAGGTCGAGGGGCTAGAAGGGCCGTATGAGACTAACGTCCTAGCGCTGCTTGCGATCTATCAAGCGCGAGATGACAAGGAGATGTCAGAGCCAAGACTGCGCGCCCTCTATCGTCGAGCACCGGAGCAGATTCGAGAGGCCTTGGCGCCGTTTGGCCTCTATCGGGTCGAGGTGGAGTCGAGCTTGACCCAACCCAATGATGGTACTTGGGTGGCCTCCTTCAAGGTCGATCCTGGGGCGCCTGTTAAGATCGGTCAGATTGATTACCGCGTGACTGGTCCAGGTGCTGATAATCCGCGATTTCCGAAGCAGTTTCCGATGAAGATCGGCGCTCCGCTGATCCATGCTGATTACGAGAAAGCCAAGGGCAGCATTCTGAATGTCGCGTCCGAGGAGGGCTACATCAATGCGAGCCTGGTTCGCCATCTGGTCCTGATCGACCCCGAGGCCTATGAGGCGATCGTTGACTTCCATCTCGAGACTGGCGAGCAGTTTTACCTTGGTGAGGTCCGTTTCAAACAAGACCTCCTCGACGACGGCTTTCTAGCGACATTCGTCAACTTCAAGCCAGGCGTGATCTATAATCCTGAGCTGTTGCTGGGCCTGCAGGGCCGTTTGTTTGGTTCCGAGTATTTCGATAACGTCGAGATCCAGCCACTGGAGGCTCAAGCCAGTGCGGATCGGGAGATTCCCATCGAGGTGATCGCGACCCCGAACAAGGCTAATCTGTACCGAGTCGGCATCGGCTATGGAACGGATGTTGGACCGCGCTTCAATCTCGATTATCGGCGCCGCTACATCGGGCGGCGCGGCCACCATTTCAAAGCAGAGCTCGAGATCTCGCAGGTTAAGCAGTCTCTCGTTGCCGAGTATCGAATTCCGATTGGCAATCCGGTGCAGGATTTTATTCTGATCCGACCGGAGTTTTTCGCCTTTGACACCGATACCCGCGAGGGCGACCTGTTCAAGCTCGGCGTGGCCCAATCGATACAAACCAATAACGGCTGGCGACGCATCATCGGTGTTGATTACCGCTATGAGGATTTTTCGGTCGGAAAGGGCGATGATGGTAACTTCAATGGCCTAGTGCCGAATATGTCTTGGTCCAAAGTGGTCTCGGATGATCCGATCAACACTCGTAATGGATATAAGATCAACGCCTATGTACAGGGCACTTCGGAGGATCTGCTGTCAACCAGCAACTGGCTGAGTGGGCAATTCAATTACAAGCTCATCAAGTCACTGAGCGAGAAGATGCGGTTCATTGGTCGGAGCAATCTGGGTGCGATTTGGGCGTCCAGCGTCACGGATGTTCCGGCGAGTCAGCGTTTCTTCGCCGGCGGTGATAACAGCCTTCGTGGTTGGGGCTTCGATGTACTGGGCCCCAATGACCCGGACACCAATCAAACTCTTGGCGGGCGATTTTTGGCCGTTGGCAGCCTCGAGCTCGAGCATCAGGTCGTCGGTCCTTGGGGCGCTGCGGTCTTTACTGATTTCGGCAATGCCTTTGATCCCGACGATGAGAATGACTGGCAACAGAGTGTCGGCCTCGGCATCCGCTACAGTACGCCGATCGGCCCGGTTCGGGTGGACCTAGCCTATGCGCTGACCAAGGACCCAGCCGGCCTTCGCCTGCATTTTGCACTCGGTCCTGATCTGTGAGCCTGAACGACAGCACAGCACCTCCGAAGACAGGGATTAACCCGGCTGCAGATCCGACGGGCGCCGAATCGCGTCTCCAAGCGGGCGCCCAGCCTGGTACTGAACCGACCAAATCGACGCCGGCAGAAACCCAGTCACCTGATCAGCATCGGCGCCGCTTCCGGCCACTGCGCTGGATCGGGAGCCTGATCCTGATCATGCTCACGCTCGTCGTGATTCTAACGGCGTTCCTGCTGGGTACAGAGACCGGCCTTCGGACCCTGTTTGTGCTCGCCGATGACTTGGCGCCTGGATCACTGAAGGCTGATCGCGTCGAGGGCCGGGTGCTAGGGCGGTTCGAGCTCACTGGATTCGGCTTGAGTCTGCCTGGGCTTGAGGTCTCCGTTGGCGCTCTGCTGTTCGACTGGAGTCCGACAGACTTGTTCAGCGGCCGGCTGCGGATTCAGCAACTCAAGGGCAGCGATATTGCTGTGGTGACCGAGCCCGCCGCGGAGGAGAAACCGCCGAGTGAACCCTTCGAGCTCCCCGCGATTTGGCTGCCGATCGGCGTCGACATTGATCAACTCAGGATCGAGCGGCTGAGCTACCAGCAGGCCGGTGCACCGCCAGGGACCGCCATTGAGCTGACGCGTGCTGAGCTCTCGGCAACTGCGAGTGATGACAGGGTCGATCTCAGAACGCTGACGGCCGAGCTGTTGCAGCCTCAGGCGCGCGTCCAAGCGACGGGGCAGCTGCAGCTCGATGGTGCGTATCCGATCAGTCTGAGCCTCGATTGGTGCTTCCAACAGGCACCGGCGTTTTCAGTCGCCGGCGAAGGTCAGGTCAGCGGCGATCTAGAGGTCTTGCTGATCTCGCATCGGGTGACGGGCTCGGTCACAGCGACCTTGCAGGCACAAGTCAAGGAGGCCTTGACATCGCCGAACTGGCAGGCCGAGATCGATCTCCAGGCGATCGATCTGCCGCAGATCCTTGCTGATGCACCGCCGCTCGTGCTGCAGGCACAGTTGAAGACGGAAGGCCATCTTGAGCAGGCATCGGTCACTGGCAGCCTCGCCGGTACCGCTCCGGATCTGGTCGAGATGGGACGCCTCGCGGCCGATCTGGATATCGAATGGGCGTCACGGGTGTTAACCATCAATGCGCTCCGGTTGACCGAGTCGCCGAGCACCAAGACCGAGGCGGATTCAGTCCAGGCTGGGCAGAGGGTGTCGGCTGGCAAACCCGCCGGTGTTCGTGTCGATGTCAGTGGCCGTTTGGATACCAACCCGAGCGTGCCGGTGTTCGCGTTCGAGGCGCTCTGGGAACAGCTGCGCTGGCCCTTGGCGGGTCCGCCAATTGCCGAGTCGCCTCAGGGCTTAGTGGAAGTCGAGGGCTCGCTTGATCAGTATGCGTATCGCGTGAATCTGCAGGCCTTTGGCCCGCAGATCCCCGAAACCGAAGTCGCGTTGGTCGGGACGGGAGATCCGTCGAGTACCGAGTTCGTTGAGCTGAGCATCAAGACGCTGAATGGCTTGCTGAGCGGCAAGGGGCAGCTTGGCTGGTCTCCTCAGCCGACTTGGAATCTCGCACTCACCGCGAAGGATCTCGACCCTGGTCAGTTTCTTGCTGACTGGCCAGGCAGTTTGGGTGGTCGCCTCCAGAGCGAGGGCGGGATGACGGCGGACGGGCTCGATCTGAGCGTCAGTGTCAGCGATTTTGCTGGTCAGCTGCGGGGTTATCCGGTGGCCCTAGGAGCAGATGTCACGGTGCTGGGCGAGGCCGTCAGCATCCGCGCCCTCGAAGCAAGCTCTGGTGAGACGCGGCTTAGTATCACTGGGCGCATCGACCAACAGCTCGATCTGCGTTACCTCCTCAACTCGCCTCGTCTCGCCGAGCTCTTGCCGGAGCTCAGGGGCAGTCTGAAGGCCGAAGGCTCGGTCGCGGGTAGCCTGCAGGCGCCGCAGCTTAGTCTGACCCTTGAGGGTCGCGATATCGAGCTGAGCGGACAGGGCATCGAGCGCCTTGATGCCAGGGCCGAGCTTGGGCGAGCACCAGAGAGCCCGCTGCAGCTCAGGCTGGATGGCCGCAATCTCACGGCTGGCGGCCAGCGCTTCGAAGTATTGCAAGCCCGCGGTCAAGGCAGTACCCGCGCGCACCAGCTGAGCGTCGACGTTCAGGGTGATCCCCTGAGTCTTGAGCTATCACTCGACGCCGGCCTCAGCGATGACAACGTCTATCGTGGGCGACTGACAGGGCTGTCGCTTGAGACGCGGGAGTTCGACACTTGGCGCCTGCGCCAACCGGCGCCCTTCAGCGCCGCAGCGGGTGTGATCGAGGCCGGGCCGCTCTGTCTTGGCAATGCTCTTGGCAATGCTGCATCGACCAGCGGCTGCGTTTCGTTCAAGCAGCCTGAGCCGGGCCGTTTTTCGGCCTCGCTTGATCTCCAGCGGCTCGGCTTTGATCTGTTGGACGCGATCACCCCGGATACCACTTCCCTGTCTGGCTACCTGACCGCGAAGGCGGATTTCGAAGGCCAAGGCGATCTGCTCACCGGGCGTGCCGAGCTGCGGGTGCCTGAGGGCGGTGTCGAGATTTTGTTGTCGAACGCGAGCGAGACCCTGGTGTTCAGGGGTACCCGGCTTGATATCCGCGCCGCTGCGAGCGGGATGGATGCGCGCTTCGAGCTGCCGGTCGAGGGTGCGGGGCAAATCGATGCGGAGATAGCGTTGCCAGGCTTCCGACTCAGCGGCATCGACCGCCAGGCGCTGAATGGCCGCGTTCGGATTGGGCTCGACCGTCTGGACCGCTTCGCCAAGCTCGCTCCGGATATTAGCGATGTAGGGGGTCGGATCGAGGGTGATCTCGGGCTCAGTGGTCGCCTAACAGCGCCAGTGATCCAGGGCAACTTGGCGGTGCGCGATCTCGCGTTGACGGTGCCGGCGATCGGCCTTGAGGTCGCTGATCTCAATCTGACCATGCAAAGCGAGAGTGCGGATGCGATGCAACTCAGTGGTGGTGCCTTGGTGGGGGGCGGCCGGCTGAGCCTTGAGGGCAGGGCGACGGGCATGGCGGCCTCCGAGCCAAATTTCACCCTGGAGCTGGAGGGTCGCGAGCTGAAGGTGGCGAATACCAAGGAATACTTGGCGATCCTCTCATTGGATCTCGAGGCCGGCTTTGGCCTTGGTGGTAGCTCGTTGCGCGGCGAGTTGAGCCTGCCGACAGCGACCATCAGGCCGCGCAGCATTGCGGCGGGTGCCGTGCATCCCTCACCGGACGTGGTGATGGAGGGGACCCGTCAGGATGCCGGCCCGCCGATCAGTATCGATGTGCTGGCCAAGCTTGGCGATCAGGTCTTGCTGGAGGCCTTTGGACTGCGCGGCTTGCTGCAAGGACAGTTACGCCTGACCCAGCAGCCAGGTAAACCGCTGCTGGGGAATGGCGAGCTGCAGGTGGTTGATGGGACCTATCGGGTCTCACTCCCTGGACTCGGCATCCTGACCTCGGTTGGCAGGCCGCTGGTGATCGAGAAAGGGATTCTGTTGTTTGCCAATACACCGCTGGATAACCCAGGCATCATCCTCAATGCGCAACGTGAAGGCGGTGATATCACCGCTGGTGTTCGTATACTCGGCACGCTGCGCAACCCGAAGCTTGCCTTCTTCTCTGAGTCTGACCCCAACTTGTCGCAGTCCGAGATCACCAGCTACCTGGTCACTGGTATCCCGCCGAAGTCTGGTGGTCGGCGGGATGACCGCTCGGTCTCGGTCGGCACCTATATTGCCCCGAAGCTCTTTATGGAGTACGACACCAGCCTCGGCGAGCAGTCCGACAGTATCAAGATGCGCTATGACCTGACCAAGCGCATCCAGGTGGAAAGCGAGACCGGGGATGCGCAGGGTATTGATTTCTTCTACAAGTTCGAGAACTGAAGATGTTGCCTGCTGCGCGCATGGACGGCGGCCAGCATCGCTTAGGTCGTCCTTCATTGAGCCGATTGAGCCGATTGAGCCGATTGAGCCAATCGCCGATCGAGCCCCGCTCGGCTTGGTCGATGGGACGCTTGAGGAGTGAACGCCAAGGTGACAGCCTGTGAATAAGCGGTTTTGGAGTCCGCGGCATTGGCCAAGCTGGGCTGCGGTCGGTGTGTTCAAGCTCTTGGCGCTATTGCCGTTCAAGGTGCAGGTGGGATTGGGGACCGGACTGGGCTGGATCGGCTACCAGCTCGCTTGGGGCCGGCGTCGGGTCGCACGGACCAACCTCTCGATCTGTCTACCGGAGCTGGATGCACGGCAACGGGAGCGGCTGGTCCGCGAGCATTTCGGCTGGCTTGGTGTGGCTGCGGTTTGTCAGGGGCTGTGCTGGGCAGCACCGCCACGGCGGTTGTCGGGTATCGTGCGGTTGCGCCATCGGGAGAGGATTGATGCCCTTGTTGCAGCCCGGCGGCCGGTGATTGTGCTGGTACCGCACTTCGTCGGGCTAGAGTTGGGCGGCACAGCATTTACGGCGCTGGTGCATCCAGGGATCTATATGTATCAGCGTATCCGCAATCCGGTGATCGATGCGCAGGTGCGGCATGCGCGGACGCGCTTTGGGGCGATTCCCATCGAGCGTCAGGACGATCTGCGCGGGCTGATCCGAACCTTGAAATCCGGGGTGCCATTTTTTTATCTGCCGGATCAGGACCCCGGTCGACGTGGCATCTTTGTGCCCTTTTGTGGCGTGCCGGCAGCGACGGTGCCGACGCTTGGGCGCATTGCACGGCTTGCTGGTGCAGTGGTGATCCCCACTTTTGCACGCTTTCTGCCGCGGGGCGAGGGGTTGGAGCTCTGTTTCGAGCCACCGATCGCAGCGTTTCCGAGCGGTGATACTGAGCGTGATACAGCACGCATGAATCAGCTGATCGAGGCGAGGTTGCGGACGATGCCAGCGCAGTATTTTTGGGTGCATCGGCGTTTCAAGACGCGGCCTGAGGGAGCGCAGCCGATCTATCCTCTCCGGCGGCGGAAGCGGCGTTGATGGTGAGCTTGTCGCCGTTGTTTCCGTCATGGTTGCCAAGGCTTGGGCGTCCGCGGGATTGGCTTGTTGGCCTGGCTCTGCTGACGCTTGTGGTGGTGTTGGTCGAGGCCACGCTGGGATGGTCGTCGGTGCTGGCGCCTTGGGCGAGGCTGCCCCCATCGGTGCTGGTTGGGGCATTCTTGCTGACGGCGACGAGTTATCTGCTGCGGGCCGTTCGGGTGCTGGTGTATTTCCAAACTGAGCTGTGCGGTCGGTTTCCTGAGGTGTTGCGGCTCTCGGTGCTGCATAACAGTGCGAATAATCTGCTGCCGATGCGTGCTGGGGAGATGGTCTTCCCATGGCTGATGCACCGCTATTTTGGACATGATTTCTTGGCCGCGGGGGCATCACTGGTCTGGATTCGGTTGCTAGACCTGCACTTCTTAGGGTTGATCGGCGGACTAGCATTGTGGGTGCGGGCTCCGAACCCAGGGTGGCTCGTGCTTCTGTTCGTCTGGCTGAGCCTGCTATCGCTGTTTTGGCTGATTGCGCGACTTGAGTTTCAGTCGCGCGAAGGGATTACTGGGCGCTTCTTGCGTTTTCTGGAGGCTTTGTCGCGGGCTGCGCCGCAGAGTCAAAGGCGTGTGCTTTGGCTGTATTTCTGGACGGCGCTGTCCTGGAGTCTAAAATTTATCGGCTTTGCCCTGATCCTTGGTCATTTCGTGCCAGCCGCGCTCTGGCAACTGGTACTCGGGGTGATGGGTGCTGAGTTGTCCAGCGTCCTGCCGTTCCATGGCATTGCCGGCAGTGGCTCCTTTGAGCTGGCGACGGTGGCGGCGATGGTGCCGCTTGGTGTCGCGCCCGCGGAAGCCTTGGCGGGAGCGGTCAACCTGCACCTATTTCTGCTCGGAGCCACCTTAATGCTGGGGGCCATGGCATTGCTGATCCCCGTTCAACGGAAAGATCGCTGAGCAACCTGATCCATCCCCCGGTGCAGCGGGCGTTGGCCAAACGGCAAAGAGGAAGACCGCGAGGAAGGCCATGAGTTGAGGCTCTCAAGCTTGAGATTCCCGGCGATGAAGCTGGCCGTCAAAGCGTCAGATTGAGGCTGCTGACCAGAGCGCCGGGCAGCAGCGCGCTGGCGGTTGAGCGACCGCCGTAGGTCTCGGCCGAGAGGCGCAGCTCGCGCTCTTGCGTGAGGGCCTCGAGCTGATCGCCGAGTAGCCGATAGAGACTGTCATCGAAGCGCATCACCGCGAGCGGGGCGATCAGCTTGCCGCGCTCGACCCAGAAGCTGCCGAAGCGGGTCATGCCGGTGACGCGGCAGGCGTTGCGGTCGGACCAGTTGCCGTACCAGAGATTGCCGATGTAGAGGCCGGTGTCGAGTGCGGTCAGTGCCTGATCATTGGGCAGCGAGCCGGCAGCCAGGGCGAGCGATTCTGGCCATTCCGCGCCGGCGTTGACCGCTTCGCCGTATTCCTTGGCCGAGCGGGCGTCGGCGAGGCACTGGCCAAAGCGCCCTTGCTCGATCAGCGGCACCTGAGCTGGCTTCAGGAAGCCTTCGACGGTGAAGCCGGGCGCGAGGCCGCGGCTGTGATCCTCAGTCAGGCTGAGCATCGGGCTCAGGTCCAGCTCGCCCTTGGCGAGGCGCAGCAGCGGCGTTTGCTGGGTGCGATGATCGCGCAGGCCGAAGCCACCCCAGGCGAGCATGTCGAGCAGTTCTTCCATCGCGGCCGGGGCCAAGAAGGCCCGATACTGACCCGGCTCGATCTGCTTGGTCGCGCGCGCCATCACGGCGAGCCGCTCGCGCTGGCGCTCGATCCGCTCCTGCACCGCGCTCGCTTGCCAGTCGAAGCCGCTGTAGCTGTCTTTGACCGCCTTATCGCCGTTCAGATAGCAGCTCCAATCGAGATTGAAGCTGCGGCTTTGATGCCAGTGTCGATGCCCGATCGAGCTGGCGAGCCCGCTGGCGATGTCGCCTGCGGCGTAGATGCCGACCAGATCCAGACCCTTGGCTTGCTCGGTCAGGCTGGCGATGGCCTCGGTGGCTGGTGGCAACTCGGCGTCGAGTCTGTGATCGGAGCTGCTTGGTATCTCGGAGAGATTCAGGTAAGGGTCGGCGGGCAGATGCGGGACGCGCTCGCGCAGCTGCCCCAGCAGCCTCAGTGCCAAAGCCCGGTCGCTAGCCGGATCGCCGCTGAGATCGCAGCTGCCGTCGAGCTGGCGTTCGCGATCGATCAGGGTCAGCCCAAGCTGCTGCGTCTGCACCGCGCCGGCCTGTCGCACCCGGTTGCGATTGAGTCGCACAAAGTCCGAGCGCTCGCCGTCGAGACTGAGGAACAACTGCTCGTCGCCCTGGAGCTGGCTGAAGAGCTGCTCGGCGAGCGCAAAGAAGGGCTCTGGCTGCAGGGACATGGCTAGGTTGATCGCCGGCTGCGCTGCGGGCTGTGTTGCCGGGGTCGCTGCGGGATGTATTGCCGGAGTCGCCGCGGGATCTGTTGCCGAAGTCGCTGTGGGATCTGTTACCGGCTGCACGGCCGGCTGCGTCGCTTGGGTCATAGTCCACCTCCAAACACCTCAACGCCGCGGAACAGGCAGGGCGGCGAGGCATGGCCGACAAAGACTGATTGGTTTGGCTCGCCCTTGCCGCAGTTGCGCACGCCACCGACCTCGAAGGTGGTCGGCCCGCCGACGCCGTCGAGACTGCGCCAGAAGTGGGCCGAGACGCCGCGGTAACCGGGGTTGCGCACCAGGCCCTTCAGCTCGCCATCCTCGATCAGCCGACCCAGCTCGCAGCCGAACTGGAACTTGTTGCGGCTGTCGTCGATCGACCAGGAACGGTTGGTTTCCATCAGCACACCGCGCTCGATGCGGCTGATCAGCGCATCCAGGCTTTCCATCTCAGCGCCGGGCTCGAGGTTGATGTTGGTCATGCGATCGATCGGCGGGCGCTCCCAACTGCAGGCGCGGGCATTGGCTGTGCCCGGCAGCCCCGAGCGTGCCTGCGAGAGTGCGCCACCGAGCGGGCGCTCGAGGATGCCGTCGCGGATCAGGTACTGGCGCTTGGCCGCCGTGCCCTCGTCATCGGCGGCGCAACTGGCTAGCTCGTTGCTCAGGCTGGGGTCGAATGTGACGTTCAGCAGCGGCGAGCCGTAGCGATATTGGCCGAACATCTCAGGCGTGACGAAGCTCAAGCCGGCATAATTGCGCTCATCGCCCAGGATGCGGTCAAGCTCCAGCGGATGGCCGATCGATTCATGGATCTGCAGCACCATCTGGCTCGGCATCAACAGCAGATCCCGCTCACCGCTCGGGCATTCGGGGGCCAGTGCGAGGGCGACCGCCTCCTCGGCCAGGCGCTCGGCGGCGCTGTCGAACCCGGCCTCGGCGAGCCGCTCGAGCCCGCCTTGGCGCGGCATGCCAGCCCCGCCGCCACGTCGCGTTTGGGTCTGGCCATCGATATGGGCGGTGGCGGAGAGGCCGCTGTGCACGGTTTCCCAGACCTGCTCGATCTCGGCGCCATCGGCGCTGATCAACAGCTGCTCGGTGCGGCGATGGCCGAGCCAGGCGGCGCGCTCGACCAGGCGCGGATCGCGGTCGAGTTGCCGGCAGGCGTCAAACAGGATGCCGAGCTTGTCGTCCAGCGTTCGCGACCCCCAAGGCTCGCGCACAATGGCCGCGTACTGTGCTCGCAGATTGCTGCGCGGATAGAGATCCGCCGTGAACAGACCCAGGCGTACATGCAGCGCGGCGAGATCCCGCGCGCGCTGGGTCGCCTGTGTCAGTCCGGATGGACTGAGGTCCGAGGTCGCGGCATAGCCCAGGCCAGCGCCGGCGACCACCGTGATCATCGCACCGCGCGAGCGCCACAGTCGGCTCGGCTCGGCGACATCGTCGCGCACCGCCAGCCCTTCGCCGGTCTCATCGACCAAGCGCAGGGTCCAATAGTCGGCCGCGGGCGCTGAGGCGGCGAAGCGGGTGGCGACGGCTTGAAGATCGGATTCCATCATCAGACGGTATTCTCGGATGGGCGTTGGGCAAATGATTGCCGGAAATGCGTTATTAATGGCCCTTTTCCTAACCCAGCGAAGCCGGAACTAAACAGGGCTGATCGACTATCGTTGGGGGCGAAGGTATTCTTCGCTGGTGTCGTGGATCGTCTTGTACAGCGCGCCAGGGTCGCGCAGCGTTGAGTGGCCGAGCAACGGAGCGTCAATGGCTTTGTTCAGGATGGTGCGGTTTGGGCAGGTTGCAGGCGCAACTTGGGCGGGGTTTGCCGTGACGAAATCAGCGTAGACCCCAGAAATCCCCATCGTCAAGCGTCCATGTTCACCATCATCGAAACCCCGCTGTTCACGGACGATGCCCGCGCCATCTGGTCGGAAGACGAGCGCGGTGCGTTCTGTACCTGGCTGGCCGCGCATCCGCTGGCCGGTGACGTGATCCCCGGGAGCGGTGGTTGCCGCAAGGTGCGCTGGACGCGCGCGGCAACATCCCCGCTCACATCCTCAAGACGATTCGGGAGACACTCGATGTCGAACCATGACGAGGTCATCACGGGCGAGGAGCTGGGGGCTAAGCTGCTGGAGTCCGTCCGCCAGATGAAGGCCGGGCAAGGGACGGTGGTATACCCGCCCGCGCTGGCTGCGCGCGAGCGCACAGGGTTGTCACAGGCTCGCTTTGCCGAACTGCTGGGCGTGTCCGTGCGCACCTTGCAGGAATGGGAGCAGGGGCGACGCCAGCCGAGCGGCGCGGCGCGGACCTTGTTCAAGGTCGCTGAACGCCATCCTGACGTACTGCGTGAACTTGGTTGAGCGGTTTGCAATTCCATCGTCAAGCCTCGTTGGAAGCGCCTTCTAACACGCAGGTCAAGCCGAGGCGCGGGACAGGTCGCAGCTCAACCTGCAATCTCTCAGTGCGCGCCCGGCTGACCTGTAGCGTTAGCGTGAAAAATGCAGTATTCAGGAAGATGTCAGCTATCTCGTCCCAAGGTGCTCAATCGACATATTCTCGGAGATGGTGTCGTGGGGGATGAGTCGATAAATCCAAGGCTTACCTCCGTGTTTGAGGCTGTAGCTCGTCGCATTTTCACACCATTTTTCGGCGGCGTCCTTTTTCGCGATCACATCGGCATCACTCATCGCGGTGCGTTTCTTCGGTTCCAGCATGTAGATCGCGTCCGCTGTCTCGGCGACGAAGTCGGGCTGATATTCGGGGTGATCCGCCCCGAGCCGGTAAAAGATTTGGAACAGACCTTTCGCGGGCTTGAACCACTTCTCCGCTTCCCGATCCAGAATCACGGCGAGGATACGTTCCGCCTCGGAGTCGAATTTCTGTAAGGGATACAGGCAGCGTTTGAAACCCCCGAAGAGATACTTCGCCATGTTGCTCTTGTCCTTGGGCGACACCTTGAAGTCCAGCGGCTCCTCGTTCGCCGCAGCGGTGTAGGCGCTCGACTTAAGCTCGGTGAAGCCTTTGCTAATCACGACTTCATACTCGACTGCCTCGTCCTCCCAATAGTGCGCCTGCATTTGGGCATGGATGAACGCGGCGATCTCCTTCTGGTGCCGCAAAAGGA
>NZ_JAYESN010000056.1:0-30029 GCF_034860625.1 Lamprobacter sp. | reverse complement strand
GCCAGCTGTGCCGCTCCGGTCTGAGCGGGTGGTGTCTCAGGCAAGCACTGGCACCATCCGCTCCGTACTCCGGCTCATTGTCACTGAAGGCGCAGGCGAGGTCTTTAGAGGCGGCTTCCATCAATCAGTCCACCTCGTCTTGGGCTTTAGCACGGTGACCAGCAGGCGGGCGTTCAGCGCGAGTTGGATAAGCTCATCCGAGAAACACCTTGCTCGCCGGATAGGCCACCCGAGCCTTGGCTCGCGTGGCCAGGAAGAAGCCGAGCGTCAGCGGCCCGACGCGCCCGATGAACATCACCGCAATGATCACCGCCCGGCCCAGCTCGTCCAACGCGCCGGTGGTGCCGCGCGAGAGACCGACCGTGCCGAACGCGGAGGTGACCTCGAAGGCGGCGTCGAGGAAATCACCGTCGTGGGTGAGCATGATCAAGAAGATGGCGACCAGCACTGTCATCAGGCTCACCATGGCCAGCGCCAGGACCTTCATGACCTCCTCGGCCCCGAGGCTGCGTCCAAAGACGTGAAGCTGCGAGCGGCGTTTGAAAAAGGCCCGGGTGGCCAGCAGCAGCACGATGAAGGTGGTCACCTTGATGCCGCCCGCCGTCGATGTGCTGCCGCCGCCGATCACCATCAGCGACATGAACATCATCGCCGTGCTCTCATGGATGCCGCCGATATCGACGGTGTTGAACCCGGCGGTGCGCGTCGTCACCCCCTGAAACCAACTGGCCCAGAGCCGCTCGGCGATGCCATCGAGACCACCTAGCGTCGCCGGGTTGGTCCATTCCAGCGCGGCGAACAGGAGCACCGACCAGAGGATCAGGCTCAGCGTGCCGACGATCATCAGCTTGGTGTGCAGCGAAAAACGGCGCCAGCCGCGCTTGCCGTAAAGCTCAGTGACGACGACGAAGCCGAGGCCGCCGAAGATGAACAGCGCTGGCACCACAAGGTTGATGATCGGGTTGCCGACCCAGTGCGACAGGCTATCCGGGAATAGCGCGAAGCCGGCGTTATTGAAGGCCGAGACCGTGTGGAACAGCGCTTGCCAGAGTCCCTCTGCCCAGCCGAACTCGGGCACGAAGACGATGGCAAGCAGCGCCACGCCGAGCAGCTCGCAGGCCAGCACCACCTTGATGATGCCGCGCACCAGCGCCAGCAGATCGGTGATCGAAGTCTGGTTGAGGTCGTCGCGCAGGTAGATACGATGCGAGATGCTCAGCGGCAGGCCCAGCATGGTCAAGACCAGCACCGCGAAGGTCATGAGCCCAAGCCCGCCGAGCTGGATCAGCAGCATGACCACGGTCTGTCCGAACAGGGTCAGCTGGTTGCCGGTATCGATCACCACCAGGCCCGTGACGGTGACCGCCGAGGTGGCGGTAAAGAGGGCATCGGACCAGGAGATCGGCTCCGGCGTTGCGACCGGCAGTTTCAATAATCCGGCGCCGGCGGCGATCAGCGCCGCGTAGAGCAAGGCGAGGATCGCGGGTGGCGGGATCTGGAGCCGCCCGCCCTTTCTAATCCACTTCAGGCGCATGACCCGAACCAGAGCGCAGATCAGAGGCTGTCACCGAGGCGCCGCATGTTCTCGCGGCGCCCCAGCAGCAACAGCTTGTCGTCGGTTTGTAGTTCTGCGCTGCCACTCTCGCAGGAGAGGAACTCCGAGCCGCGCATCAGGCCAAGCGCGCGCACGTCAAAGTCATCGCTCAGTCTCAGCTCATCGATCCGTTTTCCCGCGAGGCTTTCGGGCACGCGGAAATCCACCACATGGAAGCCGTTGCCAAGGCTCACATAATCGCGCACCAACGGATTGTGCAGCATCTGCGCGATGTGGCGGCCGATCTCCTGCTCGGGCTGGATCACGCGATCCGCGCCCATCTTGCTCAGGATGCGGTGATGGGTGCGGCTGATCGCCTTGACCCAAACGGTGGGCACACCGAGCAGCTTGACGTTCATGGTGCAGAGGATGTTGGCCTCGAGCTCTTCGCCGATGGCCACCACTGCCACGTCGTAATTACCGACGCCAGCCTCGCGCAACGCCTGCTCGTCCCGCCCGTCGGCGATCAACGCCTCGGCCAGCGTCTCGGCGACGTTGGCCACGTTTCGCTCTAGGATATCGATTCCCAGCACATGGTTGTTGAACCGCGCCAGCTCCGAGGCGACCGTGGTGCCGAAGGTGCCGAGGCCGATCACGGCGAAACTGCGCTTTTGTTGTGTTGACATCGACGTTATTCGGGTCGCGATTCCAAGAATGGCGGTGATTCTAGCCCTTGGGCGCCAACTTGCAAAAACGACAGCGAGTCTCGCTGGCTCGCGGGCAAGCGCGCTGCGGCAAAATAATACGCCTTTGTGACGCCATTCTCCCGCCGGCGCCTAGCGCTGTGACGCCCGCGCTCTCTAACCTTTCCAGCGTCAGTCAACAACGCTGTGTGAGGTCATCGTGTACGCCATCCTCCTGTTCGTCGTGCTGGCCTTGCTCGTCTATCTGTCGGTCGCCCTGCTGCGGCCCGAGAGGTTTTAGCCATGGGCATCGTCAGCGCAGTGATTCTCGTCGCCCTGTTCGGGCTGTGTTTCCTGTTCATTGAAGGGGAGGACCAACTATGAATGAGGTTCTGCTCATCTACGCGGTCGCGCTGTTATTGGCCTGGCCGTTGGGACGCTACTTGGCGGCGATCTATTCGCCAACACCGACCGCGCTTGATCGGGTGTTTGGCCCTATCGAGTGGGTGATCCATCGCGCCATCGGCGTTCAACCCCTTGCCCCGATGAGTTGGAAAGACTACGGCAAGGCGCTGCTCAAGCTACACGTCATCCTTGGTCTCATCGTTCTGGTGATCCTGATGCAGCAGGGGCGGCTGCCGCTGAACCCGGATGGCATCGCGGGCATGAGCTGGGATCTGGCGCTGCACACCACAGCGTCCTTCATCACCAATACCAACCAGCAGCACTACTCGGGTCAGGCGCAACTGTCCTATTTCGCGCATCTGGTCGCGATCGTCAGCCTGCAGGTGATCACGCCAGCAGCGGGCATCGCGGCGCTGGTCGCCATCCTGCGCACGGCATTCGCGCGACGGGAGGAAACGGCGACGACCAGTGACGGCCCTGTATCGGTCGGCAACTTCTATGCTGACCTGGTCCGCGCGATTGTCCGGCTGATGCTGCCGTTGGCCTTCATCACCGCGCTGCTGCTCGCTTGGCAGGGGGTGCCCAACACGCTTGAAGGCGCACAGACCGCCACCCCGCTTGATCCCAGCGCGGCGCTTGCCGAGCAGCGCATCCCGGTCGGCCCGGTGGCGCCCATGGTCGCGATCAAGCAGGTGGGCACCAACGGTGGCGGCTGGTACGGGCCGAACAGCTCCGTGCCGCTAGAGAACCCGACGCCGGTGTCCAACTTCGTCGAGACCGTCGCCATCGTGCTGATCCCGATGGCCCTGGTGTTCATGGCCGGCTATCTGACCGGTCGGCGGCGTCTGACGCTCCTGGTGATGGGCGTGATGCTGACCCTGTCGGCCATGCTGACCGGTGTCGCGATCTGGTCGGAGAACCAACCCAACGACACCTTTGCCGGCCTCGCCGCCGAGGGTCCAAATCTGGAGGGCAAGGAGGTGCGCTTCGGTGCCGCGGCCACGGCGCTCTGGGGCAGCTTCACCACCCAGACCTCGAACGGCTCGGTGAACGGCATGCATGATTCGTTCAATCCGCTGGGTGGCGCCTCGCTGCTGATGGATATGTTCATCAACGCCACCTTCGGCGGGGTTGGCGTGGGGCTGATCAACTTCCTGTTGTTTCTGCTGCTCGCGGTGTTCCTCGGCAGCCTGATGGTGGGCCGCTCACCAGAGGTCTATGGCCGCGCGCTGGAGGCCAAGGAGATCAAGCTGATCAGCATCGCGCTGTTGATCCAGCCGCTTTTGATCCTCGGGCTGACCGCCACGGCGGTCGCGATTCCGGGCCTGGCGCAGAACTCCAACCCTGGCTTCCATGGCCTGAGTCAGGTGCTCTATGAGTACACGTCGGCATTCGCCAATAACGGCTCCGGCTTCGAGGGCTTGGGTGACGATACGCCCTGGTGGAACCTCAGTTGTGCGGTGGCGCTGATCCTCGGGCGGTTTATTCCGATCCTGGCGCCGCTGGCGCTGGCCGCCCACCTGGCGGGCAAGCGTGTCGCGCCCACCACCTCGGGCAGCCTGGCCGTGGAAACGCCCACCTTCGCCGTGCTGACCCTGGGCGTGATCCTGATGTTCGCCCTGCTCAGCTTCTTCCCGGTCCTGGCCCTGGGGCCGGTCGCCGAGTCCCTGTCATTGGCGGGCTGATGGCCTGGAGAAACCGTCATGAAACATCAACGCAACCAAATCAAGTTACTGAATGCCCAGACCCTGGCCCGCTTGGCGGGTGAGTCGCTGCGGCGGCTCGATCCGCGCTGGCTGGCGCGCAATCCAGTAATGTTCGTGGTCGGGGTCGGCACCCTGGTGACCTTGTGGCTGACCGGCGCCGATCTCCTGGCTGGCCGCCCTTGGGGCTTCGATCTGGCGGTCAGCCTCGTCTTGCTGTTCACCCTGCTCTTTGCCAATGCCGCCGAGTCCCTGGCGGAGGCGCGGGGCCGGGCGCAGGCCGAGAGCCTGCGCTCGACCCGGGAGCAGCTCGTGGCCCGGCGCGTGCGGGGGGACGCTGAAGAGTCGGTGCCCGCCACCGTCCTGCGTCGCGGCGATCGGGTGCGGGTGCTGGCCGGCGAGCTGATTCCCGCCGACGGCGAGATCGTCGAAGGGGCCGCCAGCATCAACGAGTCGGCGGTCACCGGTGAATCGGCACCGGTGCTGCGCGAGGCCGGCACCGACAACAGCGGCGTCAGTGCCGGCACCAAGCTGCTGACCGACAGCATCCTGGTCGAGGTGACGGTGGAGTCGGGCCAGTCGCTGCTGGATCGCATGATCGCGCTGGTGGAAAGCGCCAAGCGGCAAAAGACGCCGAACGAGATTGCGCTCACCGTGCTACTGGCGGCGCTGACCATGGTGTTCCTCATCGTCGTGGCGACGCTGGTGCCCTTCGCCGCCTTTGTCGGCGGCGAGGTCCCAGTGCCGGTGCCAGTGCCGGTGCTGGTGGCGCTGCTGGTCTGCCTGATTCCCACCACCATCGGCGGGCTGCTGCCGGCCATCGGCATCGCCGGCATGGATCGGGCCATGCGCGCCAACCTGGTCGCCAAGTCGGGCAAGGCGGTGGAGGTGGCCGGCAACATCGACACCCTGCTGCTGGACAAGACCGGCACCATCACCCACGGCGACCGCCAGGCCAGCGACTTCCTGCCCTTGGCCAAGATTGCCCCCGAGCAGTTGAGGGATGCGGCCTCGCTTGCGTCACTGGCCGACCCCACGCCGGAGGGCAAGTCCATCGTGGCGTTGGCGAGTGATCGCGGGGCGACCGTCGAGGCCGACCCTGAGGCGCGCGTCCTGGCGTTTTCCGCCAAGACCCGCCTCTCAGGGATCGACCAGCCCGACGGCCGTCGCATCCGCAAGGGCGCGCCCGATGCCATCCGCCGCTTCGTCACCGAGAACGGCGGCAGCTATCCCGACGAGACCAGCGCACTGGTGGAGCGGGTGGCACGTGGCGGCGCCACCCCGCTGGTGGTCGCGGAGGACGACCGGGTGCTGGGCGTCGTGCCCTTGTCCGACATCATCAAGACCGGCATCAAGGAACGCTTCCAGCGGCTGCACGCCATGGGTGTGCGCACGGTGCTGATCACCGGCGACAATCCGCTCACCGCCGCCGCCATCGCCGCAGAGGCCGGTGTGGCCGATTACATCGCCGAGGCCACGCCGGAGGATAAGCTGGACTACATTCGGCGCGAACAGGCGCAGGGGCGGTTGGTCGCCATGATGGGCGACGGCACCAACGACGCGCCGGCCCTGGCGCAGGCCGATCTCGGGCTGGCGATGAACTCCGGCACCCAGGCCGCCAAGGAGGCCGGCAACATGGTCGATCTCGATTCCGATCCGACCAAGCTGCTGGAGGTGGTGGAGATCGGCAAGCAGTTGCTGGTCACCCGTGGCGCGCTCACCACCTTCTCGCTGGCCAATGACGTGGCGAAATACTTCGCCATCCTGCCGGCCATCTTCATCGCCAGCGTGCCGGCCATGCAGGCGCTCGACATCATGCAGCTCAACAGCCCGGCCACGGCGGTGTTGGCGGCGGTGATCTTCAACGCCCTGGTGATCCCGGCGCTGATCCCGTTCGCGCTGCGCGGGGTGCGCATCCGCCCGATCAGTGCCGATGCGCTGCTGCGCCGCAACCTGTTGATCTACGGTCTGGGCGGGCTGTTGCTGCCGTTCCCGGCGATCAAGCTCATCGATCTTGGTCTTGGTTTGCTGATGTAGGAGACCGTCATGAAAAGAACCCAATCCGTTGCTCTGAAGTCCCTCGCGAGTCCTGTAAAAAGCTGGCTGGCGGCACTGCGCGGCGCCTTGGTGCTGATGCTGCTGTGCGGCGTCCTCTACCCGCTGGTCACCGTGGCGATCGGTGGCGTGCTGTTTCCTACGCAGTCCACCGGCAGCCTCGTCGAACGCGATGGCACGGTGATCGGCTCGGCGCTGGTCGGTCAGCCGTTCAAGGCACCGGGCTACTTCCACGGCCGTCCCTCGGCTGCCGGCTACGATCCCTTTGGCGTCTCGGGTTCCAATTGGGCGCCGAGCCACCCGGCGCTGCGCGACCGGGCGGCGGCCAGCTCAAGCGAGATCGCCGCCGCCAACGCCGTGGAACCGATGGCGATCCCTGTCGATCTCATCGCCGCCTCCGGGTCGGGCATCGATCCCCACATCAGCCCGGCGGCCGCTGAACTTCAGATCGACCGGGTCGCCGCCGCGCGCGGGCTGCCCCGAGCAGCCGTCGCGGCCTTCGTGGCCGGACATGTGGAACGGCCCGTGTTGGGCGTATTGGGACAGCCGCGCGTCAATCTGCTGCAGTTGAACCTGGCCCTGGATGGGCTCGACGCTGAGCCGGTCACCAGGTAGGCATCAGTCTGGGCACTGCAGCGCATGGCCGGGGATGGCCCATCCCCGGCCTTTTGGTTCAACCGGCCTTGGCGGAAGTGACGACAAACCAGGAGAGATTCAGGTTGGAACGACCATGAATGCGACAGTGAACGATCGGCCCGACCCCCAGGCCCTGCTATCGGCCATCACGCGCGAGCGTCACGGGGCGCTCAAGATCTTTCTAGGCGCCTTCCCCGGCGTTGGCAAGACCTACAAGATGCTGGAGGCGGCGCGCGAGGCGCGGCACGAGGGCGCCGATATCGTCATCGGGATCATCGAGAGCCATGGCCGGCAGGAAACCGAGGCGCTGTGCGAGGGACTGGAGTCCATCCCGCTGCTGCCGCTCGAGTATCGCGGCGCGCAGTTTCGGGAGCTGAACCTGGATGCCATTCTCAAACGCGCGCCAGCCGCGGTGCTGATCGACGAACTGGCCCATCGCAACATTCCCGGGACCCGCCATCCACGCCGTTATCAGGATATCGAGGAACTGCTAGAACACGACATCGATGTCTGGACCACGGTCAATATCCAGCACCTGGAGAGTCTGAACGATGCGGTTGCACGCATCACCGGCGTGCGCATGCGGGAGACGGTTCCGGACACCCTGCTCAGCGCGGCGCGCGACGTCGTGCTGGTGGATCTGACACCTCGCGAGCTGATCGAGCGGCTCAAGCAGGGCAAGGTCTACGTCCCGGAACAGGCCCGCGCGGCTCTTGATGGCTTCTTCAGTCCGACCAATCTGTCGGCCCTGCGCGAGCTGACCTTGCAGACCGTGACTGAGCGCATCGATCGCGATGTGCGCGAGGTCATGCGCACTCAGGGGGTCGCGGGTCCCTGGCCGGTGCGCGCGCGCATCGTTGTCGCCGTTGATGGCGTCGGTAATGGTGATGAGCTGGTGCGCCTCGGCCGACGCCTCGCCGAGCGGCGTCGGGCGCCCTGGAGCGTGGTGTTCGTCGATCGCGGCGACACCGGCCCGGAACAGCAGGCCGGTGTCGAGCGCACCTTCGAGCTGGCCGCGCGTCTCGGCGGCGAACCTGTCACGCTGCGCGGCCACGATCCCGTGGAGGAATTGATCGCCTTCGCGCGCGAGCACAATGCCACCACCCTGGTGGTCGGACGGAGTCGGCAGCGACCCTGGGCAGGACGCTTTGGTGCCACCTTGAGTCAACGCTTGTTGCGCCAGGCCGAGGAGTTCGAGATCACCTTCGTGGCCTCAAGGTCGGCCCGGGTGCGGCGACGTCGACGCTGGCTCGGGCGACTGGAGCCCGCGCGTGACTATGTCCTGTTACTGGTTGTGGTCGCGGCGGCGACCGGGGTTGCCGCCGCCATCGAACCACTGGTTCCCTTGCCCAGCTTGTCGTTGGTCTTCCTGACCGCCGTGTTGCTGGTCGCGGTGCGCACGGCCATGCGCCCGGCATTGATCGCTGCGGTCCTGAGCGCTGCCGCCTATAACTTCTTCTTTACCGAGCCGCGTTACACCTTTGCCATGTCTCGCACGCATGAGCTGGTGACCGTCGGTTTTTTTCTGATCATGGGCCTGATCGGCGGCCAGTTGGCTGGTCGTCTGCGCCACCAGGTGCTCGCGCTGCGCGGCACCAATGAACAGACGCAACGGCTGCTGTCCCTGAGCCGCCGCCTGGCGGCTGCGGTCGACCTCGCGACGGTCCATCGCGAGGCGACCCTGGCCATCGCCGAGCATCTGCACGTGCCGGTCGTGCTGCTCGCACCCAGTGATGGCGGTCAGATGGCACTGGCAGCCGCCTCACAGGACGAGCTGGCGCTGAATGACAAGGCCTGGTCGGCGGCACAGTGGGCCTATGATCACCGGCAACCGAGCGGCTTTCAAACCCAAACCCTCTCGGCGATCGATTGGCGCTTTCTGCCCCTGGCCATCGATCAGGACTGCTTCGGTGTGCTCGGTGTCTATCAACCAAGCCAAGGTTTCCAGAGTGAACAACTCGCCGCCATCGATGCCCTGATCACGCAGGTGACGATGGCCATTGCCCGTATCGGTCTCGCCACCACCCTGGAGCAGGCCAAGGTCGCGGAAGAGACCGAGCGCTTGCGCTCCGCGCTGCTGTCATCGGTCTCGCACGACTTGCGCACCCCGCTGGCCTCGATGATCGGGGCCGCGAGCAGCTTGCGTTCGCTGGATGAAGCGCTGTCCACCAAGGACAGACAAGAGCTGCTTGAGGCCGTGATCAGTGAAGGCGAGCGGCTGAACCGCTACATCCAGAATCTGCTCGACATGACCCGACTCGGGCACGGCGCCTTGAAACTGGAGCGGGACTGGATCGGCATCGACGATATCCTCAACTCGGCGCTGCGCCGCACCCGCGAGCTGCTGAGCCAGTGTCGGTTGGTCAGGAACATCGAACCGGGCCTGCCACTGCTCTATGTGCATCCGGCATTGATCGAGCAGGCGCTGGTCAATGTCATCGAAAACGCGGCAAAATTCTCGCCCGACGGCGGCGACGTGCGGGTGGCGGCGATGCGTGCGGGCGCCGAGCTCCTGATCAGGGTCTCGGATGAAGGACCAGGCATTCCGCCCGATCAGCGCGAACAGGTGTTCGACATGTTCTTCACCGGCGGCGAAGGGGATCGCGGCAAGCATGGCAGCGGTTTGGGACTGGCGATCTGCAGCGGCATGATCGGTGCCCACGGCGGGCGCATCGAGGCGCTCCCGGGTCCGGGCGGCCGGGGAACCAGCATCGCCATCCACTTGCCGCTGATCGAGCCTCCAAGCGGCGAACAAGAGGAGTGAGATGAGCGAGTGAACAACTCACTTTTCTCAGGTCGCGTTCCCTTCATTTCTGGTAATGACAAGCACGCATGACGGAAAGCCCCACATCGGCCCGTATCCTCATCATCGACGATGAGGGCCAGATCCGTCGCTTCCTGCGCATCAGTCTCAAGAGCCAGGGATATCAGGTCATCGAGGCGGAGACGGCGGGGAAGGGACTCGAACTGGCGGCGACTCAGACGCCGGATTTGATCGTGCTCGACCTTGGTCTTCCCGATGCCGATGGCCAATCGGTGCTCACCGAACTGCGGCATTGGTCGAGCGTGCCGGTCATGATTCTGTCGGTGCGATCATCGGAGAGCGAGAAGGTTGCCGTGTTGGACGCGGGCGCCAACGATTATGTGACCAAGCCGTTCGGCATCCAGGAATTCCTGGCGCGTGTGCGTAACCTACTGCGCCTGCCCAGGGCGACGACCATGCCCGATGCCGGGGTCTACGAGGACGGCTATCTGCGAATCGATCTGGTCAAACGTTTGGTGTCCGTGATGGGCGAAGAGGTTCGCCTCACGCGCAAAGAGTTTGCCATCCTCAAGCTGCTGGTCTCGAGC
The DNA here is from genome assembly GCF_034860625.1 of Lamprobacter sp. Classification (NCBI taxonomy): domain Bacteria; kingdom Pseudomonadati; phylum Pseudomonadota; class Gammaproteobacteria; order Chromatiales; family Chromatiaceae; genus Lamprobacter; species Lamprobacter sp. Next base: position 19,662 of record NZ_JAYESN010000056.1, on the reverse strand, counting down.
CCCAACCAGGTCGTCACCCAAACCCAGCTGTTGCGCGAGGTCTGGGGACCGACCCATCTCAGTGACACCCATTATCTGCGCAACTTCGTCGGTCGTATTCGACACAAGCTGGGTGAAGACACCGATGAGCCGCGCTATCTGAGAACGGAGCCTGGGGTTGGCTATCGTTTTCTCGATGGCAGGGGCCATTGACCCTCGCCGGTGCAGCAGAACGAAGCTTGGTCGAGGATGGCGGGCAATACGCCCGTACCGCGAGGATCCGTGCCTACATCGCAGGGGGAAGGCCTGCGCGTATGATAATGACTCACGGCTGCCCGATTGCGGCGGCGACCACCATAAGCGTTTATCATCGCCGCAGCGAGTACGCCCGCGAACTCACAAGAACACTCGCTGTTGCTCTTGAGCAACTTACCGTTGGTCCGCAACGCGCAGGTGCGCGGGCAAGCGGTTTCTGTCTGCGCGCCTAGGCGCGTTGGAAACCTGGGCTGTCTGGAATGCATAAAGAGCCATGAAGATCATCATCCTCGGCGCCGGCCAGGTCGGCACCTCGGTGGCCGCCAACCTGGTCAACGAAGCCAACGACATTACCGTGGTCGACACCGACGCGCGGCGCCTGCGCGAGCTGGCCGACCGCTTCGACCTACGCACCCTGCAAGGCCACGGCGCCCAGCCCGATGTGCTCATGCGCGCCGGTGGCGAGGACGCTGAGATGATCATCGCGGTGACCAACAGCGACGAGACCAACATGGTCGCCTGCCAGGTCGCCTACACGCTGTTTCACACGCCGACCAAGATCGCCCGGGTGCGCGCGCAGGGCTTCCTCGATCACCGCGAGGCACTGTTCGGCGGCGATGCCTTCCATGTCGACGTCACCATCAGCCCCGAGCAGTTGGTGACCGACTACATCCTGCGCCTCATCGAGACGCCAGGCGCGCTGCAGGTCACCGATTTCGCCAACGGGCGGGTGCGCTTGGTCGCGGTGCGCGCCTATTACGGCGGCCCGCTGGTCGGCCACGAGCTGCGTGCCCTCTACGAGCACATGCCGCATATCGACGCGCGCGTCGCAGCCATCTACCGCCAGGATCGCGCCCTCCAGCCCGAGGGCGACACCGTCATCGAGGCCGATGACGAGGTCTTCTTCATCGCCGCGCCCAAGCACATCCGCTCGGTCATGGGCGAGCTGCGGCGACTCGATCAGCCTTATAAGCGGCTGATCTTCGCCGGCGGCGGCAACATCGGCACCCGCCTCGCCGGAGTCACCGAACGCGATTATCGGGTCAAGGTCATCGAGAGCAATCTCGAGCGCTGCAAGCAGATCGCCGAGTCGCTCGAGCGCACCATCGTGCTGCACGGCGACGCCGCCGACGAGGAGCTGCTGCTGGAGGAGAACATCGAGGACACCGATGTCTTCTGCGCGGTGACCGATGACGATGAAGTCAATATCCTCTCGGCCATGCTCGCGAAACGCCTCGGCGCGCGCAAGGTCATGGCGCTGATCAACCGCACGGCCTACGTGGACCTGGTGCAAAGCGGCCCGATCGATGTCGCGATCTCACCGCAGCAGGCCACCATCGGCACCCTGCTCAAGCATGTGCGCCGCGGCGATGTGGTGATGGTGCACTCGCTGCGCCGCGGCGCCTCCGAGGCCATCGAGGCCATCGCCCATGGGGACCAGAACTCCTCGAAGGTGGTCGGGCGCACGATTGGGGCAATCCACCTGCCCAAGGGCGCCAGCATCGGCGCCATCGTGCGCGGTGATCGGGTGTTGATCGCCCACCACGACACCGTCATCGAACCCGACGACCACGTGGTCCTGTTCCTGCAGGACCGCTTGCGGGTGCCCGAGGTGGAAAAACTGTTCCAGGTCGGCGTGACCTTTTTCTAGCGGCGCGCCCAGAGCGCCCCATGCTCGAACCGCGTTGCCGTTGATTCACGGTTCTAGGAGGCGATCCCCACATGCACTGGCGAGCCATTGTTCGCTTGTTCGGTATCCTGTTGCTGCTCTACAGCGTCAGCTTCCTACCGTCCATCCTGGTCTCTCTCTGGTACGCCGACGAAGAATGGCAAGCCTTTGCGCTGTCTTTGTTATTCACCGCCAGCGCGGGCCTGATCCTCTGGCTGCCGAACCTGCGTGAGCGCGACCAGCTCTCGGTGCGCGACGGCTTCCTGATCGTCACCCTGTTTTGGGCGGTGCTTGGGATGATCGGTGCGCTCCCGTTCATCCTCGGCCTGGAGTGGGGCGTCACCGATGCGGTGTTCGAATCCATCTCCGGGTTCACCACCACGGGAGCGACGGTGATCGAGCATATTGACAGCTTGCCGCCGTCGATCCTCTACCATCGCCAGCAGATCCAATGGCTCGGTGGCATGGGCGTGATCGTGCTTGCGGTGGCGATCCTGCCGCTGCTCGGCGTCGGCGGCATGCAGCTCTATCGGGCCGAGACCTCCGGCGTCGCCAAGCACGAGAAGCCAACCCCGCGCATCGCCGAGACCGCGCGCGTGCTCTGGACCCTCTACTTCGCGCTCACTGCCGCCTGTGCACTGAGCTACTGGCTGGCCGGCATGAGCCCCTTCGATGCCATTGGCCATGCCTTCACCACGGTGGCGACGGGCGGTTTCTCGACCCATGATGCGAGCATCGGCTATTTTGACAGTGTTGCGATCGAGCTGATCGCGATCGGCTTCATGGTCGCCGGCGGGGTCAACTTCGCCGTCCACTTCCTGGCTTGGCACAAACGCAACCTCAGTGCCTATCTGAGAGATACCGAGGTCTTGGCCTACCTGCTGATCTTCCTCGGTGGTGTGCTGCTAATCAGTGCCAGCCTATTCCTGACCACGGCCTACGACACGATCTGGGAGGCGCTGCGTTACGGCTCCTTTCAGGTCGCCTCCATCCTCACCAGCACTGGCTTTGGGACCGCTACCTTCGGTCTTTGGCCGCTGCATATCCCGCTGCTTTTGGTGGTGCTGTCCTTCACCGGCGGCTGTGGCGGCTCCACCGCAGGGGGCATCAAGGTGTTGCGCGTGCTGATCCTGGCCAAGCTGGGCATTCGCCAGCTCAAACAGCTGGCCCATCCGCATGCGCTGATTAACGTCAAGGTCGGCAATCGGCCGATCATGGAGGACGTGCTGTTCTCGATTTGGGGCTTCTATGTGCTCTACGTGCTGGTCTGTCTCGCCTTGACCATCGCGATGATGGCTGCCGGGCTGGACCTGGAATCGGCATTCGGCGCCGTCGTCGCGACCGTCAACCTGCTCGGCCCAGGTCTCGGTGAGGTTGCAACGAGCTTCGCGACTGTCGATGCAACCGTCAAATGGCTCGGCGTCTTCGGTATGCTGGCCGGGCGGCTCGAGATCTTCACGCTGCTAATCCTCTTTCTTCCCGCTTATTGGCGCCATTGAGGTGGTGGGATGGGCAACATCCCTTGCGCGATCTGCGCTTGCTACTGAGCGCTAGGACTGGGCCGCCGGGCCGCTGAAGCCGAGCACCTGCACCGCAACCTCACAGTCGCTGGCAGCGACGCTGCTCCCAGCGCCAAGGCTGGCCAGGATCAACAACAGTGCGGCGAGTCGCCATCGGCTTGGTTGTCGGGCCTCGGCATCGCCGCTGTCATCGGGCTCGTCCTCGCGCTGCGCGTCATCGCCGTCGGCATAATCCAGCAGTAGCGCCGCCTTCAGACTCGCCTCGAAGGCCAGCGCGCGCTGCAACGCGCGCGCACAAGGCGCGCACTGCGCCGCATGGGCTTGGAGATCGGCTTGTCGTCCTTGTGGATCGACCAACAGTTGGCGACGAAAGGAGAGACAGTTCATGGGTTGAGCCTTCTGCGCGACGCGGATAGCGCTTGGAATATCGGATGAAGACCCGCCGCGCGCAGCAGATCTTTCGAGCCGATGAGGGATGTGGCTCGGGCGCACTGCAGCGATCCGATACCGCGTTGCAACGGATCGTGTTAACGAAACGTTCTGTTGGCCTTGCTCGCTTTCTCGAAAGTCAATCAAAAACAACGCATTAAAAGCTGGCATGGGAGCTGCGATAGCGCAGACAGATCACTCATCGACTTCGGGAGTTCTTCCATGTCTGTTTCTGCTGCACTCGCTTCCGCCCCATCGACCACCGCCAGCGAGGCGCCGAGCTTCGAGGCCCTCGCCGAGACCCATCGGCACAGCCTCTTCAAATACGCCTACCGGCTCTCCGGTAACAAAGAGATCGCTGAAGACCTCGTCCAAGACAGTCTGCTGCGGGCCTGGCGCTCGTTCGGTCGGCTGCAGAATCCGGCTGCTGCCTTGGGTTGGATGAAGACCATCGTGCGCCGTGAGAATGCGCGCCGCTTCGAGCGCATCCAACCGCGCGAGAGCGCGATGCCGACCGAGGAGCTGCCGGCACAGCATGCTCAGGACTATGACACCTCCACCGACGCCTTTGTCTTGCGCCGGGCGCTCCGTGCGCTGCCGGCGGAGTATCGCGAGCCGCTAATCCTGCAGGTGCTGCATGGCTATTCGCAGCAAGAGATCGCCGCGAGGCTCGGCCTCACCGCTGCAGGGGCTGGCACGCGGCTGTTCCGGGCTCGCCAGAAGCTGCGCGATGCGCTGGGTGAGCGCGGCTGATGGCCATCGCGCGTCCAAGTGACCGGGGCTCGGTCTCACCTGCTAGCGAGATCGATACATCGCTGTCACGATGCGTTGTCAGCAGCATTCAACCTAGAAAGAGCAGTTAAACGGTCGTCAGGGTGCGTCCCGCGTGGTGTCCAGCAAGGCACAACAAGGCGGAATAGTCGCTCTATTCCAACGCGTTGTAACGCAGCTGGGCGCCGCGCGGGGCGTGCCCTGGCGGCCGTAGCGCCGTTCACCAGATGGGTGACTCTCCAATGCCTCCAGAGTACGAGCAAAATCAGATCCTTGCATGTGAGGCTAAGCGGTCAACTGCTCTTTCTAGGTTCAACGTCGGATCGGCAGCAGGGTTTGCAGTTGAGGCAGGGCGACGGCGAGCAAGCCCAGAGCGGTGGTGGCGAGAAAAGGCGCATTCCAGGCGCGTTCCAGCACGAATAGGCCGAGGATACCGAGGCCGGCCAGGGTTTGTGCAGCGGGCAGAGCGGTTGCCGACGAAGGCACTCGGGTGCTCAGCGACGGCGCCCGTGCCCCCGGTTTATCGGAGCGGATGAAGGCCGATGGCCGACCGGCGAGACCTTCCAGCGCGGCACGGCTGTTGGATAGCAGTAGACCGCCCAGCAGAAACATCGCGCTCAGCGTCTCGAGCAGGCTGCGTGGCCAGGAGTCGCCCGCCAGCCGGCGGCCAAAGGCAAGGAACAGGCTGGCGCCAAGCAGGCCGCCAAGACCGATGACCGAGAGCGCTGCCGCGACGCTGCCATGCGGCGGATTGTCGAGGATCACGCCCGGCAGGGAGAGCAGAAGTGCACAGGCGGCGAGGGGAAAGAACAGGCCTTGGGCGATCTGTAGCAGCACCGCCAGCCGCGTCAGCATTGGCCAGGGCGCTTGAAACAGACGCGGGCCGAGCTTGCGCAGGACTTGCACATGGCCCTTGGTCCAGCGGAACTGCTGCTGCTGCCAGGCGCGCGTCGAGGTGAGCAGTTCGCCAGCAACCGGCACATCATCGAGAAAGATACCGCGATAGCCGGCGAGCTGGGCGCGCAGACTCAGGTCGAGATCTTCGCTCAGCGTGTCGCCCTGCCAACCACCCGCGTCAGCGATGACCGCCGTGCGCCAGAGGCCGCAGGTGCCATTGAAGGCGATCGGCAAGCGGTGGCGATAGCGCCCGGCTTGTTCAACGCGAAAGTGGCCATCGAGCAGTGTCGCTTGCGCTCGGGTCAACCAGCTGACGCTGGGGTTGCGGTGCGCCCAGCGGGCTTGGACAAAACCGACGCTCGGGTCATCGAGCAAGGGTGGTAAAGTGGTTTGTAAGAAGTCCTGCGGCGGCAGGAAGTCGACATCGAACACGGCGACGAACTCGGCCGCGTTGCCTGCTAAACCGACCGCCAGCGCGCCAGCCTTGAAACCGCTGCGATCGCTGCGTTGGATGACATCGATCGGCAATCCGCTCTGTGCCGCGACCTGCTCGGCAAGCAGACGATTGTTCGCGGCCGAGCCGTCGTCGCTATCGTCCAAGAGTTGGATCGAGAGCTTGCTGGCGGGATAGTCGAGGCCGGTCACTGCTTCCAAACAGGGCCGAACCAGCAGGCCCTCGTTGAAGATGGGGATCTGCACGAGGACAGTCGGCCAAGCCTCCGCTGGCGCTATCAACAGAGGTTTGCTTGCACCTTCATCGATCGCGGAACGCCGCAAGCGCAGCAAGACCAGCGCGCCGAGATTGATGCCGAGTATCGCTATCAGTACGAGTGGCAGGATCGAGAGGGCCTGGGTAAACAGACTGAGGCTGAGCCAGAGGTCAGGAGAAACGGAGAGCATGAAGGGTTATCCCCGCGCGCGGTGGGTGCCGAGAACGATCGACGGGAGGCGGGCTCGGACTGAGGCGCTCAATCGTCGCACAGTTTCGGTGGATCTCAAATAGCGCGCCTTGGCGAGTGCTTACGTCAGGATGTCTTCGCCAGCGCCATGAACTGCGAGGAGCCCATCAGCATTCTGCCTTCGTCGGTATCATTCGGTATTGGCAAGGCCGGGACCACAACCCGGCCAATCTGATCTGATCATCCAGCCGGCAACAGGTGATACGGCTGCGGCCGGTCGCTCCGAAATCGGGAAGCGATTTCTGGACAGTCACTAAAGGGGCGAGCCGGGGGCAGCAGAACAGAGGGCAACCTGCATGGGGCGCAGTTGCCGAATGTTCCTGGCGCCACTGTGACACCAAACTGCCGGAGTCGCGCACCGCGCTGTATCCTCCGGGTTTAGGCGCGGGGGTCGCTGACCACTTTGTTCACCCAGGCCTTTACCCATGTCGTTGTCCCGGCACCTCGCTAGTCTGAGCTTTCAAGTCGCCGCGGCCTATCTCGCGCTCGGGCTGCTGCTGACTGTGGCAAGCCTCTACAGCCTCAGCGCCTTTCAACGCCAATTGGGCGCGATTGAGCTGGTCAACCGGGCCGGGCAGCTCGAGCTGGCGGTGGAGCAGATGCACGCCCAGGCGATGAACTATTGGCAGAACGCCCCGCGCGACTATCCGACCTACTACCGCGATGTGCGTCTCTACTACCAAGACCTGCTGGCACAGATCGCGACCATCGATGGCATCGTCGACAACTTCATGAGCGGCGACTTCAGCGACACCATGCCGATGCCGATGCCGGCCTGGCTGCAGCCGCACCTCGGCCTCGAGGCCGAAGCGGCGATTGTCGCGCTCGAAGACACCTGGGAGGCGTGGCGCGCGAGGCTCTTTGATGCCCTAGGTGACGACGAGAACGAGCCGCGCCTGGAATGGACCGCTGAGCAGGTGATCGAAGACCACAGCCGGTTGAACGCAGCGGTTGAGGTCTTCGCCGAGGCGCTGCGCCGCTGGTCCGCGCGCGAATACCAGCTGATGACCCAAGGCACCCTAGCAGCGGCCGGGATCACCCTGGTAATTGCCGTGCTCCTGCTCTGGCTGCTGCAGTGGAAGGTCTTAGCGCCGCTGCGCCGCACCACAGCCGGCTTTCAGCGCGTCGCCGATGGTGACTTTCGCGATCAGCTGCCGGTGGTCGGCACCACCGAGCTGCAGGATCTCAGCAGCAGCTTCAATCGGCTCTCCGAGCGGCTTGACCTGCTCTACCGACTAATCCACGCCCTGCAGCAGGGTCAGGACCTGGATCAGCTGATGGGGCTGCTCAACACCGAGTTCAGACCGCTGCTGGGCTGCGACTGGAGCGGCCTGGTGTTCATCGATGAGCGCCGCGCCAGCGCCCGCGTCGAGACCAGTTGGCTCGACGGCCTGCCGCAGCCGGGCGCTCAGCGGCTGTACCGGCTGCAGGGCACGCTGCTCGAGCGCGTCCTGGCCGATGAGACGCCGTTACATGTTCAGGCGATGGCCGAGCGGGCGAGTGCCAATCCAGCCTATGAGTTACTGCGCCATCTGGTCGCGCTGGGCATGCGCGACGCCATCTTCTTGCCGCTGACGCCGCAAACGCAGACCCCGATCCCGGCGGTGGTGGTGTTCGCGACCCGTGATCCCGCTGGGTTCGGCGATGCCCGGCAGCGACTCCTGGGCAACATCGGTCAGCTGCTCACGCAGGGGGTCGGGCGCACCGCCCGCCTGGCCGAGCAGGGTCGGCTCGCCGCCATCGGCGAGTTCGCATCGGGCATCGTGCACGAACTGCGCACGCCGTTGAGCACCATCGCCATGGCCCTCAATTTCCTCGCCGAGCGCACCCCGGAGCTGCGGGCCAAGCGCCGTGTGGACCTAGCGCTGGGGGAGGCCGAGCGCACGCGCCGACTGCTCGAGGAGATCCTGCTCTATGCGAAGCCTTTGAGTCTGGACCCGCGTCCAGTGGCGCTCGCGCCACTGCTCGAGGAGCAGATCACGATGGCGGCCGAGCGCCATCCTGGGCATGCGATCCGGTTCGAGCAGGCCTCGGACGGACTTCAGGTCCTGGCCGATCCGGATCGACTGCGCCAGGTCCTGACCAATCTTACCGACAACGCTTGCGAGGCTGCGCCTGTGGGTAGCGTCGTCACCTGGCGGATCGCTGGGGCTGCTGAGGCTGCCGAGACTGCAGGGACTGCTGAGAACGCCAAGCAAAGCGGCGCGGACGAGATTCGGCTGTCGGTGCACAACACTGGTGAGCCGATCCCGGCGGATCGCTTACCGCGCCTGACCGAACCCTTCTTTAGCACCAAGGCCAGCGGTACCGGGCTGGGGCTGGCGATCGTCGCGCGGTTGGTCGAGCAGCATGGGGGCCGCCTCTCAATCCAATCGACGGTGGAGCAGGGTACCTTGGTCGAGATCCTGTTGCCGCGATGGGTCGATGAAGCGCATGGGACTGCAGCTGACCCCAGCAGATAAAGTCACCACGGAGACACGAAGGGCACAGAGAAAGACAGGCATCCGTAACCTCCGTGTACCCCGTGCCTCCGTGGTGACACTGAATGATGATCGTCAGCGCTTCATGACCCGCAGTTGGTATTTCTCAATCTTGCGATCCAATGCCGGGCGCGAGATGCCGAGGATCTCGCAGGCCTGTCCCTTGTGCCCCTGGGTGTGATCGAGCACCCGCTGAATATGCACGGCGGCGACCTCATCGAGGCTGCGCAGCACCGACGCCTGATCGCCCGCTGATCCGCTGGTATGACCGTTGGGCTCAGCCAGCGAATCCCCGCCGATCGGACCTTGCTGACCGGCACTGCCGCCGCCAAGCTCAAGCATCTCCGGGGTGATCAGCGCATGGTGGGTCTGTAGCAAGGCTTGGCTCAATCGGTTTTCCAGCTCGCGGACATTGCCGGGCCAGTCGTTCTCGCTCAATCGTGCCAGCGCGGCTGGCGTGATGGTCGGGATTGGGCGCTCAAGCCGAGCCGCGATGCGCGCGAGCAGCCCTTGAACCAGCAAAGGGATGTCCTCGCGGCGCTCACGCAGCGGCGGCATGCGGATCTGAATCACCTGCAGCCGGTAGACCAGATCCTCGCGGAAGCGCCCGGCGGCGGCCTCAGCAAGGAGATCCCGATTGGTGGCGGCAATGATGCGCGCATCGGTGCGGATGGACTCCTGACCACCGACGCGTTCGAAAACATGCTCCTGTAACACGCGGAGCAGCTTGGCTTGCAGCGCCGGGGCCAACTCGCCGATCTCATCAAGGAACAGGGTGCCGCCCGCAGCCTGCTCAAAGCGTCCCTGCTTGCGCGCCTGGGCGCCGGTGAAGGCGCCTTTTTCATGGCCGAATAGGTCGCTCTCAAGCAGGGTGTCGACGATCGCCGCGCAGTTCACTGCGATGAAGGCTCCGGCACGGCCGCTGTGCTGATGGATCAGCCGCGCGACCACCTCTTTGCCGGTGCCGGACTCGCCCGTGATCAAAATCGTCGCCTGGGTGCGTGCGCTGCGGGCGATGGCTTTGCTGATGCTCAGCATGGCGTCGCTGCGACCGATCAGATCCCGGGGCGCCGCGTCCTCAGATGAGTCGGCAGCCGGGCTGTCGCTTGTCTGGCTGAGTGCTTCGCGCTCCCGTAACAGGCGCTGCACGGCCTGGGTCAGCTCATCGGTGTTGATCGGCTTGTGCACGAACTCCGCGGCCCCGCGCTGGATCGCTGCGATCGCCAGCTCCAGGTCATGCTTGCCGGTCATCATCAGGATCGGCAACTGCGGGTCGATCTCGAGCAACGGGCCGATCAGCTCACTGCCGAGCCCATCGGGGAGCTGCTGATCGAGTAGGACCAGGTCGAAACGCCCTTGGCGCGACTGCTCGAGTCCAGCCTGAGCCCGCTCAGCATGGGTCACGGCAAAGTCCAGATCCTCAAAGTGCATCGCGAGCATCTCGCCGAGGGCGCGATCATCTTCGATGATGAGCAGGCGTGGGGTCATCGCGTCGTCCTCTCAGGTGTCGGAATTGGGCTTGGGCTGTAGGGGTTGGGCGGTGGCCTGTGCCTCCTCTGGCAGCGCTGGTCGGGGTTTGCGCGCTCGGCCTGTGCTCACAGTGCAATGATCACGCGTGCGAACCGGTCTGACCTCTAAGATCACTGTAAGTGACGATGTTAATGGACCCCTGGAGAATGCAATGTCTTTCAACTTTCCTGATCAGGATACTGAATCGGCGCCGAAAGAGGCCGTCGCGGCGCTGACCGACGCCGAGCGCCGCTTCGGCATGCTGCCCAACCTGATGCGCAAGATGGCCACCGCGCCGGCGCTGCTGAAGGGCTACCTGGCCCTCGGCGAGCTGTTCGAGCAGACCTCGTTCTCGCCCGCGGAGCAACAGGTGGTGCTACTGAGTGTCAGCCGCGAGAACCGCTGCGACTACTGCATGGGGGCACACAGTGTGCTCGCGGACATGGCCGGTGTGCCCAAGCCGGTGACCGATGCGCTGCGGGCGGGCCAACCCTTGCCTGATCCACGACTCGAGGCCCTGCGGCGCTTCACCACTGCGGTCGTCGAGGCGCGCGGCTGGGTCGATGCGGCAGAGGTCGCCGCGTTTCAGGAGGCCGGCTACGACGCGCAGCAGGTCTTGGAGGTGGTGCTCGGGGTCGGTATGAAGACCCTGTCGAACGACACCAACCACATTGCTGGCACCGAGCTGGACGCTCCGTTTCAGCATCGCGCCTGGCAGGCGAGTGAGGCCGATGCCTGAGGTTGATTGGGCACACGCACACGACTTGCCAACCTGTTCAGACGCCCGAGATCGATGGTCCTGCTGAAGGCAACCTGGATCTCAGCTTCTGAGACCAGGATCTCGAATCAGCCAGCCGGCCTCTGAGGCCGCTGCAAGCAACGCCGAGTCCATGGTGCGAATCGGCGTTTGCATTGTCTTTCGTGGTTTTCGTTGTCTACACTGCAGCCCATTGATTCTTCGCCTCAGGCCCCGCGCGATGACGCCACTGGGACGGATCACGCTGCTCCTGCTCTCGGTCATCAGCCTCGGAGCTGTCGCTGTGCCGGCGTCCGAGCCTGTGCCCAAGCCCAAGCCCCTGCCAACGCAGCCTGATGCGAACGCCATCATCGTCGAGGAGATGGCCCCGCTGCGCGAGGCCCTGACCCCCCTGATCCAGGCCGCGCAAGCCGACTACGCGATCCCCGGTCTCAGTCTGGCGCTGGTGCGCCACGATCGCACCCTCTGGCTCGAGGGCTTCGGCCTCGCCGAGCCCGAGCAGCAACGCCCGGCCCAGGCCCAGACCCGCTACCGGGCCGGCTCCTTGGCAAAACCGATCACCGCGCTGCTGGTCCTGGCGCAGCAGGCCCAAGGCAGGATCGACATCGACCAGCCGGTCGGCTCAGCGCTACCGGGCTTCCGCCTCCAGAGCCGCTTCGACCAGACCGCGCAGCCGATCACCCTCCGCCAGCTCCTGGGCCATCATTCCGGGCTGCCGTCCGATCTGAACAAGGGCCTCTGGTCCGACGAGCCCTTCACCCAAGTGCGCGAGCGCTTGCGGGATGAGTATGCCGCCTTTCCCCCGAACCTGATCTTCCACTACTCCAACCTCGGCTACAGCCTGCTCGGTCATCTGCTGCAGGTCGTCACGCAAACGCCCTTCGCCGAGCACGCCCAGCAGACGCTGTTTGAGCCGCTGGGCTTATCGCAGACCCGATTTGCCGCCCAGCCGACACGCGATGACGCCTTTGCCATGGGTCACCGAAACGGCGATCGTTTTGCGCCGCTGCCGCTGCGCGATCTGCCCGCGCAGGGCTTGGAGACCAACGCCGCGGACATGGCGCGCCTGAGCATCGCGCTGCTCTGTGCCGGTGAGCTTGAAGGCAAACAACTCATTGAGCCGAGCCTGATCGAGGCGATGATCGAGCCGCAGAATGCCGATATCGCGCTCGACAAGGGCCTGAGCGTCGGCCTCGGCGTCTTCCTCGAGCAGCAGAGCATCCTCGGAGCGACGCGCGTCGTGCGCCACAGCGGCAACAGCCTCGGCTACACCGCCGAGTGGGTGCTGTTGCCAGAGCAAGGTCTGGGCGTGGTCGTCCTGGCCAACGCTGGCCATGCCGAGCGCGTGGTCACGCCGCTGGCCGAGGCCATCCTCACCAATGCCATGACGCTTGAGCCCGAGCCGATCCCGGCTGACCTGTTCGTCGCGGCCGCGAAGACGCCGCCAACGCCAACCGATGCGACGGAGCCGACAGAGACGCTCCCGGCCGAGGGCCATTTCGCCACCGACCTTGGTCTGATCGCGATCCAGCCACAGCGGGATCGCCTCTGTGCCTGCATGACCGGCGAGCAGCTCGACCTGATGCCCTATCCACAAGGCTGGATCGGCGCCGCGCCGTCGGATCAACGCGGCGACGCGTCCGAGTCCGAGCCCGCGCGCCTGGGCAGCGCAAGCCTGCGCCGACTCCGGGAGCTGCGCCTCCAAACGCGCCTCATCGAAGGCCGCGAGGTCCTGGTTGCCGATACCCCGCAGGGTGAGCGCATCATCGGGGAGAAGGTGCCGCAGGAGCCGGTTCCGCAGGCCTGGCAAGAGCGTCTCGGCGCATGGCGCATCCTCAATCCAGACCCCGGCTTTCCGGTCACCGACCTCCAGCTCAAGCTCACCGATGGCAAGCTCTGCCTCAGCTATCGGATGCCAGTGCTCTCGCCGGACCGGATTCAGGTGCCGCTGCGCGCGGTGACCAACGAACGCGCGATCCTGCTCGGACTGGGGCGCACGCGCGGGGATTCGGTGCAGATGGTTGATCACGAGGGCCAGGCTCGGCTGCGTTGGTCGGGCTATCTGGCCGAGCCGGTTGACCAGAACGGTGAACCAAAGGCCTCATCTGCCGGTGCTCAGTTCGCCCGATAGACCGCCGTCTCGGGGTGAAACGCATACCAGGCGAACCAGAACAGCGTCGTGGCTGGCAACGGATGCCCCTCGGCATCAAAGGCCTGCGCACTCGGCTGTGCCCAATCGAAGCGCACCTCAATGGACTCACCGCCGAGCTGATCGGAAACGCTGCCATCGGTCTGCGAGAGCTCCGAGAATGGATACGCCTTGAACTGTCCATTGACCTCAACCCCGAGCACGCGCTCCTTCGGGTGATAGCGCTTGGAGCGCGCGCTGACCGGGAAATAGAGCTCATCATGGCGGCTGTAGCCGCCATACGGAGCGCGGTCATAGTCGCGGCGCTCGCCGGTCTCCGTGGAGAGAACCTGGGTCTGTGGATGGGCACGGCGCCAGGCGCCCCAGGTCGTGTGGGCCAGGGGGAGCGCGGTCAGCTCGGTTCCGACCAATGGGCCGGCGATGGCCTGCTTGGCGATCTGACTCCAGAGGCTTTCGGTCTGGCGATCGTAGAGCAGCAGGTCGCTGTTGTAGAGCAGCCCGGAGACGCCAAAGCTGAGTTCACGTCCCGCCTGCTCGGCGCGGAACGCGATGCCTGAGCCGCACAAGGGGCAGTAGGTGATGGCAATCGGCTCGCCCTCGATGCGGTCGTTGACGATCTCATGCCAATCCATGATCTTGATCGGATAGGCCCGGGCCTCGCCTTGGGCGACCAGCCCCAGGACCTCATCGTCTCGGGCGAGAAAGTCCACGGCATCGGCTTTGATGAAGCGCGGCTGGTCGATGGCCGGGATGCCATCGCGATCCGGGCCGCCGGAATGGATTTCGGCGACCGGAACCAAGCTGTTGTCGAGATCAAAGCCATTGAGCTGTCGTGCATTCGCGGCGCCGTCTAGCAGCAGGCTGGCACCGAGGGCGACGAGACCGGCGACGGCAAAGACCGCCGGGAGTCGTTCTGAGCCGAGACGTTGAGTCATGCGATGGCTCCTTGGTTCGCCGGGGATCGGAGGGGATCAGGATTACGCGGTGGCTCCTTGGCTCACTACGGTTGAAAGAATCAAACGCGCGTCGCAGTGAACCTTGCCGTCGCCTGGCCAGACCCGGTGCCGCGCCGATCCAGCCAACGCCCGATCCAATCATCGACCGACAGAGTGCGCCCGGCGCCGATGAAGAACAGCGCCACCAGCATGATCAGATAGGTGGCGGCGAACTCGATGCCGTTGTTCAGGATCACCAGACTGCCGTTCTCGGTCAGCCACTCATAGTGGCCATGCTCGCGCAGGATCTCCTTGGCACGGTCCAGGCGCTCAACGGCGCCGATGGTGCGCTCATTGGCGAACAGCGAGCTGCTGCCCTCGGCGATCGCCAGCCAGCCGTGCTGCCAGTGCACCGTCACCATCGCCACGATCATGGTCACGATCAACGGCACCGAGATCAGCCGCACGCCAAGGCCAACCACCAATAAGACCGCGCCAACCGTCTCGGTTGAAGCCGCCAGGAACGCCATCACCGTCGGAAAGGGCAGGCCCAAGCCCCAATCCGGATTGCCAAACCAGGCCACCGTGCTCTCGAAGTCGGCGAACTTCTTGGTCCCCGCCATCCAGAAGATCGGCGCCAGATAGAGCCGCAACAGCAACGGCGCGATGAAATCGACGCGGCGCGTGGCATCGAGCAGGCTGCGCGCCTGAGTCAGAAGACGGATTACCATGGGAACATACTCCAGTCGGGTTGCTGATCTCTGATAGCCAACAAGACCCGAGCGGCGCGGTTGATCTTTCGCGGAGGATGGCAAGATGTCTGAAGCAAGCGACCCGAGCGCGCCGCCCACTCAGGAGCAGGCATTTGAGTGGGCACCTAAGCCGGCAGAGGCACAGGCGCAGGCGCAGCAGCTACGTCGGATCTTCGACCACGCCAACGATGCGATCCTGCTGATCGATCCCGAGCACGACCGCATCCTCGACGCCAACGCACAGGCCTCGCGCATGCTCGGCTACGACCCGAGCGAGCTGACCCGCGAGGTGCGCATCTCCAGCGTGCATCCGCACGAGATGGAGCGCCTGCGCCGGTTCGCCCAGGATGTGAAGACCCGCGGCCAGGGCTGGACCGACGAGCTCAGCTGCATGCGCAAGGACGGCGTTCAGCTGCCCTCTGAGATCTCCGGCTCGGTGGTCCAGGTCGATGGGCGCGATTGCATCATCGCCATGGTGCGCGATGTCTCCGCACGCAAGGCGGCCGAAGAGGCGTTACGTCGCAGCGAAGCCCGCTTCCGGGCCTTTGTCGAGAACGCCGGCGACGGCTTCTTCCTAGTCGCCAGCGACGGACGCATCATCGATACCAATGCCCGGGCTGCCGAGATGCTTGGCTACCAGCGCGCGCAGGAGTTGGTTGGCCGCTCGGTGCTCGAGATCGATGTGGGCCTGACCCCAGACACCTTCGCGCAGCTCCTTGCCGAGCTCGAGATCGACCAGCCCCGATTACTCGAGAGCCGGCATCGGCGCCGCGACGGCTCGGTGTTCCCCAGCGAGGTCAGCCTCTGTGCCCACGGCGAGGCGCAGGCGCCGAGCTATATCGCCTTGCTGCGCGACATCAGCCAACGCAAAACCGCCGAGGCCGCCATCGCCCGCCTCGCCGAGATGGGCGAGTTCGCGGCGATGATGGTGCACCAGATCCGCAATCCGCTCTCCACCATCCGCATGGCGCTGGATTATCTCGGCAGCCAGGCGCTCGGCGACGCGCCGAGCAAACGGCTCAGGCTGGCCCAACGCGAGTCCGACCGTCTCGGCCGGCTGCTCGAGGACGTCTTGGCCTATGCCGGCCGGCGCGCCTCGTCGTCAGAGACGATCGTGGTCGACGCGCTGATTCGCGAGCTGCTACCGGCGCTGCAAGCGCTGCCGTCGGTGGCTGATCGCCCGCTGCAGGTCGACTTGGGACTGCCGCAGACCGCGATCCAAGCCGATCCGGCGCAGTTGCGCGAGGTGCTGATCAACCTCGTCGTCAATGCCTGCGAGGCGGTCGCCACAAGCGAGCCGGTGTCGCTGTGCACGGGCCGGCAGCCGGGCACGGCGAGCCCGATGATTGAGGTGCGCAATGGCGGCGAGCCCATCCCGGCGGAGGTGCTCGAGCGCATCGGCCAGCCGTTCTTCTCGACCAAAGACGCCGGCAATGGCCTCGGCGTGGCCTATGTGCGGCGGGTTGCCGCGGCGCATCACTGGGCGTTCTCGCTCGAGTCGACGGCCGAGACTGGGACTGTTGCGCGGTTGCTGTTGTAGCCAGGTCTGTCAGCGTGGGGCCCTTTGCTCGCTGATGCCTGGATTGCCGGCTGGGGCGTTCTGGGCGGTCAACGGCGCTGAGCCGCTGGTGTTGAAAGCGCCCTGAGCGGCATCAGCAGGCCCCTCCGATGTGAGTCGGCGCAGCAGATGATCAGGCGAACCGGATCATTGGGCACCGAGAGACGGATGTCTATTTTGCGTATGCTGTGGCCTCAACATGAGTGTGGATGCCGTTCAGCAGGGGACTCGCCGAGGCGCTGGCCGACATCGCGTCCCTATTTGTCTGATGGAGGCTGGGATGACAGCAACATACGCGTTCGATCAGCGCCCGCTCGACCTAGTATCACGCCCGCGCGGCGTCGAGCGATTGGTCGTCGGCCAGCCGACCAGCGATGGCGCCGGCGTGAAGCTCACCCGCGTGCTGACGCCATCCTTGCAGCAACGGCTTGATCCGTTTCTGCTGCTGGACAACTTCGACAGCGACCAGGCCGATGACTACATCGCCGGTTTTCCCGAGCACCCGCATCGCGGTTTCGAGACCGTCACCTACATGATCAACGGGCGCATGCGCCACCGCGACAGCGCCGGCCATGAGGGGCTTGTGGGTCCTGGCAGTGTGCAATGGATGACCGCCGGTCGCGGCCTCATCCATTCTGAGATCCCGGAGCAGCAAGCCGGGCGGATGGAGGGGTTTCAGCTCTGGCTCAATCTGCCAGCAGGCGACAAGCTGCGAGCGCCCTGGTATCGCGACATCCAGGTCACCGATCTGCCGGGCTTCACAATCGAGACCGGGGCTGAGGTGGTACTAATCGCGGGTGCGAGTCATGGCCTGCAGGGGGCAGTGACGCGTCCGGTGACCGAGCCGCTGATCCTGGATCTGCACCTGAGTCCGGGTGGCCAGTTTGCGCAAACCTTGGCGGCGGAGCGCAATGCCTTCGTCTATGTCTATCGCGGTGAGCTGCGGATCGCCGGGACGCCTGTGCTTCGCAAGCAGATGGCGATCCTCGAGAACCGTACCGATAGCGATGGCCTGTTGGTCGAGGCAGGTGCGTCCGAGACGCGTGCCCTGTTGATCGCCGGCCGGCCGTTGAACGAGCCCATCGTGCAACATGGGCCGTTCGTGATGAACAGTCGTGAAGAGATCCATCAGGCGGTGCTGGATTTTCAGGCTGGCCGGCTGGCGGGCTAAGGACAGCGAAGCACCGCTCGGTGCGATCGAGCTGCCAGCGCTCGTGCTTGACGGTGCAGCTTGGGCCTTATCGGAGCGTTGCGGTAACCCTGGCGATGAAATCCGCAACCGCATCGGCATAGGCGGCCGTGTTGGCCAGCTCATGACCGCCCTGCGCGAGGACATGCAGCGCCGCGCTCCCCGACGCCAAGGCCTGCGTCTCCTGCGCATCGACGACCTCATCATCCACCGCGACCAGGATCAGGCCCGGCACCGACGGATCCACCGGCTCCTGCTCATAGGCCCGATAGGCGAGGGCATCCTCCAAGGTCCAGTCGAAGCTCGCCTCGACATCGAAGCGCTGCAAGCGGCCCTGATAACGCGCCAGTGTTGCCGATGGCCGCAGTGCCGGATTCAAGCCAATCCAGGGGTAGCCGTGCCGCGCGCCGAGGTAGCGCGCCCAAAACCCGCCTAGACTACTGCCGACCAACAGCTGTGGCGCGAGTGACCTGCTCAGCGCCGCCTCGGTTGCTCGCAGATAGTCCTCGGGCCGATAGCCTCCCTGGGTGGCCAGACAATGGACCTCATGGCCGAGCGCCCGCAGCAGATCGACCTTGGGGCTGTTGGGCTTCGGCCCACTGGCAAAGCCGTGCAGATAGAGGATCAGGGCCATGGTCAGACTCCGGTTGCGGGGAGAACAGCGGTGACGGTGGCTTGGCAGACGCTGGGACTGCATCGGCGGCGCGTTCTGCAGCATCACCGGCGCAATCTGCGGCATCATGCCGGTTTTGACGCATCCGGCTCAAATCGCCTGACCGATCCGGCCACCATGACTGATCACACTCAAAACAGCCCCGCCTATCAGTGGCTGCTGCATCCTGACAGCGCCTGCGCGGTGGCCGACTACCGCCAGCAACTGGCTGAGCAAGGTCTGGAGCAGGCTGGCGCCTACCTGCGGGACCAACTGCGTGATCAAGCGCCCGATAGCCTCAGCGATGCCGCCTTCCTCGAGTGCCTGGTCCGCACCAAACGCCCGCTGATCTTCGTCGAGTCGGCGGTCTATGGCGATGGTCGCGACTGGTCAACGACGGAGCTGTCGTTGCTCGGCAATCTGGGCGTCGCCGTGCCGGTGCGGATCTTTGATGACGGCCGCCATCACCGTCCAGCCGTGCATCCCGAGCCGCTGTCGGCAACGCTCCTGTTCATCCCTGGAGCGTTGCTGCGCAATGGTCGTGGCTGCGTGCCGGCAGATTGGCAGGCCGTCACCCAAGACGGACAGCTCGACCCCGCCGGCTATCGCGCCCTCTACGAACGCCGCTTGCTGCCGCTGCTGCGCTACGCGGACCTGGATGCCGCCGAGCGCGGGCAGACGGCCCTGATCACCGTTCCTGGACTCGGCTGCGGTCAGTTCGCCGGCCCTTTTGCCGGCAGGCTTGGCGAGGAGCTCAAAGGCGCGCTGATCGCAGTGCTCCAACGTCATGCGCCACAGCTGCCGCATAGTCGCCTGATCTACTACGATCCCTACAGCGAATGCCGCAATGAGCGCCACGACGTCGATGCGCTCTCGCTGCGCGTGCGCCCGCTACTGCAGGGCAATGCCGAGCGTCCGCAGCTGTGCGCGCCGACGCACTATGCCGAGGCCGGCGATGAACTCAGCGACTGCCGACTCTACAGCATCGTCGCCTGGGATCAGGTCTCCTGGCCGGGCAACGATTATTGGGGTGGTGCGCGCATGACCGACGACGGAGTCAAGGCCGCCGCGAGTGATCTGATGCGAGTCATCACCGGGGTCGACGGCGCTTATGACGCGCGGGCGAGCGGTTATCAGCCTCCAGAGCCCTATTCGACCTGGGAGGCTTTGGTGCAGGATCGGGGAACTCGGCTGCAGTTGAA
>NZ_JAYESN010000055.1:0-30065 GCF_034860625.1 Lamprobacter sp. | reverse complement strand
ATTGAAAGATCACCTGGACGCCAAGTCGCCATGACCGAACGCGCAGCGAGCACCCTGATTCGGGCTGCCCGGCTGCCCGGCTGCCTGTGGTGCTGGGGAAATTGGGCCGTCTGCTGCTCGTCCTCGCCGCGCTCTCTTTCCCCCTGCCCTCATGGCCTGGAGCTACGCGAGCATCGAGCTGGCCTTACGGCTGACGGCAACCGCCACCGCGCTGCTCGTCGTCGGTTGGCCGGTCTCACGGCTGCAACCGGTGCGTGCTAGGGACAGCGATATCCAGACGCTAAAGCTGGGCGACGAGGTCATCCTTGATCACCAGCCAGCAGCAGCTGCCGAAGCTCGAGCAACGCTTTGAGCGCAGCGAGGGAGGTGAGCAACTGAAGGCCGATTGAGGGGGTCGAATCTAATCGGATGCGACACTGAGCCGGCGAGCGATAACGCCTGATGAGCACTTGATGAACGCCGAGAGACCGCGACAAGTATCAAGGCCAGCAGGTCTCGAGACCGATAGGCTGTGCGTTTTGAGTCCGCACTGTTGCCGCTGCACTGAAGAATCTTGAGGCTGCACCGCAGAATCGGCTTCATCGTTGCATCACAACATGCGTCCGGCGATGGCTCAGACTGACGATGGCTGCTCACACTGAGCCAGTCAGCGCGGAAACCACAACCGGTCAGCCTCAAACCAACCCACGATGGAGACAACCATGAGATTCACCACAGCCACCGCACTCAGCTTGACCCTGACCTCAGCGCTGAGCCTGTCTGCGCTTGCCCCAGCGCTTGCCCAGGACAGCGCTCCACCGGGAGCCGGCATGCGCGATTCAATGAGATTCAGCGACCTCGACCGTAACGATGACGGCATCCTGACCGAGGCGGAATTCAACCAGGCGCGCTCAGAACGTCGTGCAGCCCGCTCCGAGGCTGGCGCGCCGATGCGCGGCATGGCCAACGCGCCCGAGTTCAGCGACATCGACCAGAACGGCGATGGCCAGATCACAATCGAGGAGTTCGCAGACTTTCGAGCGCAACGCATGGGCAACGGCGGCGGCATGAGGCCAGGCGCGGGCATGGGCCCTGGCGGCATGGGCGGCGCCGGACAGGGACCCGGCATGGGACGAGGCATGGGACGAGGAATGGGGCCTGGCATGGGCCGGATGGGCGGACAGATGCCAACCTTCTCGTCCTTCGATGCCGATGGTGATAGCCTGATCAGCAAGGATGAATTCGACAAAGCCCGAGCCGAGCGCATCAAGGAGCGTTCGCAGCAGGGCCATCAGATGCGCAATCTCGAGAATGCGCCGTCCTTTGAGGACATCGATCAGGATGGCGACGGCCAGATCGACAAACAGGAATTCGAACGCGCCCAGGCGCAACACAACCGGAGGATGCAGCCCTAACGCACGCTCGCTGAGATGTCTGACCAGGCCGAGTTGCACGGGATCGAAGATTAGTTGATGGTCGGTCTGCTGCCGGCACCGCCGGGTCGCATGCCGATCCTGGTGCGCGGCAGCAGTTGCCTGCCCCTGGGTCCGACGCAGCATAGGTACCCTCGTCTTGCTAGACTGTTGCCCGACCTAAACCGATGAGCCGGTGGCGCGGTGTGCAGGATGCCTCACTGCGGCATGCGCTCGCGTAACCCTCAGGAGGCCCGCGTTCATGTTCAACAAGATTATGGTTCCGGTCGATCTTGCGCACATGGGTGAACTGGAGAAGGCCCTGACCGTCGCGGCCGATCTCTCGCGTCACTACGGGGCAGCGCTCTGCTACGTCGGCGTGACCACCTCTCAGCCCAGCACGGTGGCCCGCACGCCGGAAGAATATGAGCTCAGGCTCAGGGCCTTCGCCCACGAGCATGCCCCCGATAGCGGTCATGAGCCGACGGCGCGCGTCTACAACAGCCATGATCCGGCAGCCGACCTGGACGATATCCTGGTCCGGGCGATCAAAGACGTCGGTGCCGATCTGGTCGTCATGGCGACCCATCTGCCCACCCATCTCGACGCCATCATGCCCTCCAATGGGGCCAAGATCGCCAAGCAGACCAAGGCGTCCGTGTTCCTCGTGCGTCGGGATCTCGCGCCCGAATAAGCGCGCATCGATACCACTGCACAAGACCCCTGATTCGCATCAGGCAACCAAGGGAGAATCTCGTGGAAGAAAAACCCGCAATTGCCCCGGAGGCAGCACCCGAGTCGGTCGGCGTACCGGCCCCGGAAGGGGCCGCTAATCTGATCGATACCGACTACCAGATCGGTCAGGACAACTATCAGGCCCGCCCGCTTGGGGTGGATATCGACATCCATGGGGCCGTCTTCGCCGTATCGTCCCTGATGATCCTCGGCTTCGTGGTGCTGACCCTAGCCCTGCCCGAGCAGGCCACCGCCACCTTCGATGGGGCCAAGAGCTGGATCAACACCCATGCCACCTGGTTCTATCTGCTCTCGGCCAATGTCTTCGTGCTGCTGTGCCTCGGCCTGATCGTCTCACCCCTGGGGCGCGTCCGCATCGGCGGCGCCGAGGCGACCCCGGACTTCACGCGCATCTCCTGGTTCGCCATGCTGTTCGCGGCGGGGATGGGGATCGGCCTGATGTTCTATGGCGTGGCCGAGCCCTTGACCCACTACGGCACGGCGTTGTCTGGCACAACCCTGGGCGAGGACGGCGTGCGCACCGACTGGGCCCCTCTCGGAGGTGCTGCCGGCGATGAGGCGGCCGCAGCCCGCCTGGGCATGGCGGCGACCTTGCTCCACTGGAGCCTGCATCCCTGGGCGATGTACGCCATCGTCGCCTTGGCCTTGGCCATCTTCTCCTACAACAAGGGCCTGCCGATGACGGTGCGGTCGATCTTCTACCCAATCCTGGGTGAGCGCGTCTGGGGCTGGCCGGGACATATCGTCGACATCCTGGCGGTGTTCGCGACCCTGTTCGGACTCGCCACCTCGCTCGGCTTCGGCGCTGAGCAGGCGGCCTCGGGGCTGGACTATCTATTCGGGATCGGTGACGGGGATGTCACCCTGGTGCTGCTGATCACCGGCATCACGGCGGTGGCCATTGTGTCCATCGTGGCGGGCGTGGACAAAGGGGTCAAACGCCTGTCCGAGATCAACATGGTCTTGGCCTTCCTGCTGCTGATATTCGTGGTGTTCGTGGGGCCGACGCTCCTGATCTTGACCAGTTTCGGTAAGAACATCCTCGGCTACCTCTCTGAGCTGCCTTTCCTGTCCAACCCCTTCGCGCGGGAGGATGTCAATTACAGCCAGGGCTGGACCACCTTCTACTGGGGCTGGTGGATCAGTTGGTCGCCCTTCGTGGGCATGTTCATCGCCCGGGTGAGCCGCGGGCGCTCGGTGCGGGAGTTCCTGATCTCGGTGCTGCTCATCCCCACCACGGTCTCGATCTTCTGGTTTACCGCCTTCGGCACCACCGCCATCGAGCAGGTGCAAAGTGGCTTCGAGGGGGCCGCCTCGGCGGAGCTGCCGTTACAGCTGTTCATGATGCTGGGCGAACTGCCGCTGGCAGACATCACCTCGTTCATCGGTATCGTGCTCGTGCTGGTGTTCTTCATCACCTCCTCGGACTCCGGGTCCCTGGTGATCGATACCATCGCCGCGGGCGGCAAGATCGATGCCCCCAAGCCCCAACGCGTGTTCTGGGGCGTGATCGAGGGTGCTGTTGCCATCGCGCTGCTGCTGGGGGGTGGCCTGGCCGCCCTACAGGCGGTGGCAGTCTCCGCCGGCCTGCCCTTCACCCTGCTGCTCCTGGCGGGCTGCTACGCCATCGTCATGGGGCTGCTAAGCGAGCCCCGGATCGCCAAGCCGGCCAAAGCGGCCAAGTCGTCAGCCCGTTGACGACGCTTGAAAAGGGCGGCCGCGACCGCTTCGGGAAGCAATTGATGGACACTTCCTAAGTGCTTCGCCGCCCAGCGCCTAGACCCAGAGATCAGAGACCGGCGTCTCGGGCGCAAAATGCCGGGCCATCTGGGCCTGGAACAGCTCTGCCGTGGCGACGGCATCTACCTTGGCATGATGGGATGAGTAATGAGGCAGGCCGTAGCGGCCGCGGCTGTCGGCCAGCCGGATGGACGACGGCTGGATGCCGAACAGGCGCTTGAGGCGCTGCAGGAAGCCCTGGCGTTCCCAGCGCGCCTCCAAGGCCATGGTGTCGATGACGGGGAACAGGCAGCGCTCACCGCGATTGGCCAGGACGGCGGCCTCGAGGAAGGGTCGTTCGATGTTGCGGTAGTGGACCACCACCAGGCGGCCGGCGAGTTCGGCCATTAGCTCGTCGAGGATCGCGGCGATCGGTGGCGCCTGCTCCACCTCCGAGTGGGTGATGCGATGAAAGGCGATGGATTCCTCCGTTAGCGGCCGGGGCGGCTTGACGACCCAATAGCGGCCCGCCGACGGGCGGATGACGCGCAGGTCGAAGGGCACCAGGCCGATGCTGACGATGGCGTGCTCGCGCGGATTCATGCCCGTGGTCTCGAAGTCCAATGCCACCAGCGGGACCTCCCCAATGGGGCGCTCCTCTGCGGGCACCCCTGCCGCGTAGAAGGCCTTGAGGGCTGGGGTCTTGCAGGCCTGGGCCTGGCGGATGAAATAATCCCCCCAGCTCGGGGAGGCCTGTCGCTGCTGCCTGCCCAGGATCATGGCGATCAGCGGCTCGGGCTGGGATAGCGGAAGCGCAGGAAGCTCTGAGCGTTGCTCAGGATCTGAAAGGCCTCCTTGAGGTTGTGGCGCTCGATGTCTGCGATGCGCTCCGGCTGGATGGCATTGTGCGGCTCATGGTCGTCCTTGATCTCTTGGGCCTGATGGCGCATCCGCACGAGGGACAGAAACTCCAGGGCGTAGCTCAATTTGTCGGTCTGGCCGGCGGGCAGCGCCCCAGCACCGCTGATCTCATCGAGCCGCTCGAAGCCGTTCTGGGCCCGCGAGCCCACGCCCAGGGCATGCACCCGGATGACGTCGTTCAGCGGGGCGATCCCGCGGCGTTTGAGATTGATGCTGTTGTTATGCCGTCCGTCCTGCTCCAGCACGAAGGTGCGGAAAAAGCCCAGGGGCGGCGTGCGGCCGAGGGCATTGCGCGCCAAGGCCGCGAGGAACCGGGGGCTAGCCTTGGCTCGGGTCGCGATCAGGTCCTGCAATTCCTCCGCGAAACGCGCCTCGCCATGGACCGCGTCCAAATCGAAGAAGATCGAGCTGTGCAGCAGCCGCTGCGGGTCCGGCTTGGCGATCCAGTCGCTGAAGTACTGTTTCCAGCGAGCGAGGGGCTGGCGCCACAGGTCGTTGGTGGCCATGACCTCCCCTTTGCAATACGGGTAGCCACAGGCGTTCAGCCCGTCGCTCACCTGTCGCGCCAGCTCCCTGAAGTAGTCATCGTGACGCTTCGGGTCGAAGGAGTCATGGAGCACCATGGCATTGTCCTGATCCGTGGTGATCGACTGATCGTTGCGCGCGAGGGAGCCGTGCACCATAAAGCAGTAAGGAACCGGGGGTGGGCCCAGATCGGCCTCGGCCAGCTCGACCAGGCGGCGGATCAGGCTGCGACCGACACTCGACATGGCCCCACCGATCATCCGCGAGGTGGCGCCCTCGTCCACCAGCCGCACGAAGGAGGCCCGCACCTCGGGCGTGAGGCGCGCCAGGGCCTTGACCGAGGTGCGGCTGAAGATGTTGTTGACCAGGTAGACGCTGTTGTTGGTCTCGTAGCGGACGATGTCCGAGAGGTACACCACCCCGACGGGACGGCGGCGATGGAGGATCGGTAGTCGCTGAATATTGTTGCGCAGCATGGTCAACATGGCCTCGTTGACCGACTCGTTGGACTGGATGGTGATGATCCAGCCGTGGCTGATACTGGAGAGTGGGGTCTGCGCCGAGGCCCCCTCGGCGACGATGCGCTGGCGCAGATCCTTGTCCGTGATCATCCCCGTGAGCAGCCACTGGTTTCCCTCGGTGTCGGCGAAGATGTGGTCCGAATCCTCGTCGTTGCCGGGCTTGAGCAGCAGCACCGAGGAGACGTCGTTCTCGGTCATCAGGCGTGCCGCCTCCTGCACGCTGGCCGACTCCTCGATCATGACCGGCAGCCGGGAGATGAGGCGGCGCACCGGCGTGGCGATCATGTCGTTGTTGCGCTGGCTCTGTTCCACCGTGCTCTTGAGCCGCGAGCCGGACAGCTCCACGAAATCGGCGAACTCCTCGTCCTCAGCGCACAGGCGGTCGAACACCGGCTTTGGGATCAGATAGATCAGGGTGTCCTCGATGGCCTGCACCGGGAAGCGCGCCGGGCGGTCACGCAGCAGGTCGAGCTGCCCGAAGATGTCGCCCTCGCCGAGGCGGTTGTGGAGCTGGCCATTGTGGCGGTACACCTCCACCGCGCCACTGCGGATATAGGATAGCGCCTGCACCGAGCCGTCGCGTTCAGCGATGGTCGTGCCAGCCTTGAAATAGGCAATCTCCACCGCGCCGGCCACCTCGTCGAGGAGCTCGTCGCTCAGCCCGTCGAAGGGCGGATAGCGGCTGATATGATCACGAAACTCCCGGATTTCTGCTTCCATGATGATCCCGCGCTGTGTCGCTCGTCTGCTTCGTTACCGTCACTGTAGAAGCCACCTCGATCGCAGGCAAGCCCGAAAGCGCTGCGCCGGGCAGCGGAACCTGTCCCAACAGCCCCTCCCCTCCCGGCACCGGTGAGGTCGATTGATGCACTAGACCATTTTGTGCTTGCGCTCACCCTGCGGTCCATGATGGGACCGCCGCGCGATCCAGCAGCGTTTGAGTTGCCCTGCGAACAGGGAAAATTTCGAGTACCGTAAGCACTCACGCCCCAAGGGGCGCGCCAAAGCGTTGGAGTCGTCGAGCATGAAGGTTGCGGTTTTCTCGGATGTGCAGGCGGTCCTGCCGGCACTGGAAGCGGTCATCGAGCAGATCGAGGCCTGGCGGCCGGATATGGTGGTGATGGCCGGTGATCTGGTGAACCGCGGACCCGACAGCGGCGGCTGCCTGACCCTGTTCGACCAACTGCGGCGCGAGCAAGGCTGGCTACCGGTCAACGGCAATCATGAGGTCTGGGTGCTCAGCTGCAGCGCGGGGCCAGCGGCCAGCGAGGGCGAGCGGGAGATCCGTCGCTTCACCGACTGGGCGTGGCAGCAGGTCGCCGATCAAGCCGAGCGGCTGCGCGGCTGGCCGGATCACCTCTGCCTGCATCCACCGGACGCCGACGCCTGGCTGCATGTGACCCACGGCAGCATGGCCGGCAACCGCGACGGCATCACTGCCAACACCACCGACGAATCCCTGATCGGCAAGCTACCGGAGGGAGTCGCGCTCTTCGTCTCCGGGCATACCCATCGTGTTCATCGGCGCCAGACCCAGGGCATGGAGGTGGTCAACGTCGGCTCGGCGGGCTCGCCGTTCGACGGCGACGTGCGCGGGAGCTACGGCCGCTTCACCTGGCGCGGCGGACGCTGGCACAGCGAGCTGGTGCGCTTTGCGTACGACCGCGAGCGCGCGGCCCGGGATTTCGAGACCTCCGGCTTCCTGGACGAAGGCGGCCCCCTCGCCCGACTGATCTACCTCGAATGGCAGCGCGCCCAGTTGCTGATCGGTGGCTGGCGCGAGCGCTGGCAGGCGGCGGTGCTGCGCGGCGAGATCTCGCTAGAGGAGTCGGTCTCGCGCTATCTGCGTGCTCTCGACTGAGCGTGCACAGCGCCGCAGCCGTCCTCGCGCCCTCGGCATGGCGCGGTACTCGAGCCAATGGAAGAGCCCGAGCCCAAGCAGCACCACGACGAGCGCGACCATGACCTCGCCGTAAATCAGTCTGAAGAAGGACAGCGAGAAGAGGTAAAAGCCGATGTCATGCCCGAACACCGGATCGCTGATACCGGCCTCCGGCGTCAACAAGAACAGCAAAGCCTTCTCCCAATCGAAGAACAACGGCAGCGCGACAATGACCGCCAAGAGCAGCGTCAACGGGAGATACAGGATCAGCGAGCGGTTCTGAAAGCGTTGATAGAAGCGCAGCGAGGGACGCTCACGCTTGGCTCGCTGGGCATCGTTGGATTCGGACGCCGTCCCGCGTGGACGCGGCGCCCCGCGCTTCCTGTCTGGTTTCTTGTCTGGCTCTTGCCCGGTGCGCGCTGGGCAGACTGGACAGGGATCGGGTCAATTGACCCTCGAGCGGTCGATATGCCCCAACGATTCCGTGATCGCGGCGCACATTCGAGCAGTCGGTGTTGCAGCTCGGAGAGCCGTTGCGGATCGGCATTCTCGCCGATCGGTGTCGTCTCGTAGTAGGGCTTGAAGGCGCGGTAGATGTCATCCTCCTGGTTGATGAAATCGAGCACGAAGGTGCGCGACTTGCCAGGCGCGATGCGATTGAGTCGGGACAGGGTCTGCACCGCCTGCACGCCGGACAGGCGCTTGACCACATACATGGTCTGGAGCAGCGGCTGATCGAAGCCGGTCTGGTACTCGTGGCTCAGGACGTGCAGAGTGCCTTTGAGATCAAGCTCCTTGCTCAGGCTGGAGAGGATGGTGGTGGCAGTCTTTGTGCCGAGAAGTGCCTCCAGCGCCTGCCACTTAGCGGGTTGGCTGTCTTGCAGGAAGCCGGTGACGTCTTCAGGAAAGAGCGCGAGGGTTTCGTCGTAGGCGCTGTGGCTGCGGGCGAGATAGCCGCCGGAGCCGGTCAGCTCGGCCTCGATGGCGGTCTCGAAATCGCGTTCGCTGTGGCTGGACATGCCTCACCCTCGGATCGGTTGACTCATGCCAAAGACAGGCGTCAGATGCAACTCGGTATCGGGGTCATCGCATCGTTTCGCGACCCGCGAGAATGGCATCGATCTGCGGATGCGGCACCCCGATCGCCTGCGCCAGGCGCTCGGAGCTGATGCCCAGTGGCTCCAGAAACTCATGCGCTAACACCTCACCCGGCGGCACTGGGGCCAGATCGCCAGCGGCAACATCGGAGAAATCCATGCGGTTCAAATCTTCTACGGCAATCGTCACTGTTGAGCCCTCCTAGGGGTAACCCTACCGGTTGCCCGGCGGTACCCGCAGATCGTCGAGCGATCCTGCTCGGTTTAGAATGGCCAGCTTGCGCTGGGCCTGTCTTGTCAGATCCGGCCCCCAACGCTTCACCCGCTTGCCAGCAAACAGCGCGGCGGTTTCCTTGTCGGCGAAACTCCTGATCACTTGATATGCCTATCGCTGGGTATTCGTCGCATCATCCCAGCCAGATCAAGGTCTGCAGGAACGGCGCGGTGTGGACTTTTCAGCATGCCAAATCCGGCGGCAGGCCCCTCAACGTCGGTGGGCTCGACGCGCAGTTCGAGATAGTCGTCGACCAGATCGAAGACGACTCGGCTACCTTGGGCGATCCGACGCGGATGCAGATCGACCTCGGCCATGGCCTTGATGATGGTGTAGAGGCGATTGCTGGCGTCGAGCTTTTCGATCTGGTCGGCGAACTTGAAGCGCTCGAAGATGGCACGCGCGATCGGCGAGAAGCCGTTGATGTAGGCGACCAGGTTGGGCGCGATGTTCTCGGAATCGCCGAGCAGCCGCTCGAAGCTATAGGGGCTGGTGTTGTAGAGCGGATGCTTGCGGGTCGGATCAGCGGCCTTGCCGAGCAGCTTATCCATGGCCGCTTCGGGCATCTGTTGGGCCTGCAGGGCTTGGACTCGCTCGAGCACGGCCTCCTTGGTCGGCGCCAGCACGCAGTCGAGCCGGCGCAGCACCACCATCGGCAGCATCACCAGGCGGTACTGTGGTGGTCGGTAGGGTCCACGCAATCGGTTGGCGATTTCCCAGATCTTGGCTTTGAGTGCGTCGTGGGCCTGGACGTTCACGGATGGTCTTGTGTCCCTTTTGGTGGGCCGGGGAAAGGATGAGCGTGATACTACGCGCATCCTTTCTCAGCAAGCACTGATCTATAGGGAGCAAGGCGACTGGTACTCAACTTGCTAAGCGCATCAAGGATGGCGGCTGGTAGCGTTCACCTTGATCCTGGTACCGCTGGGCTGCATCGCCATCTACGCCGACCGACAAGACACCGATCCCGCAAACCGATCCCGCAAGCGTTGCCC
Source organism: Lamprobacter sp. (assembly GCF_034860625.1). Lineage (NCBI taxonomy): Bacteria > Pseudomonadati > Pseudomonadota > Gammaproteobacteria > Chromatiales > Chromatiaceae > Lamprobacter > Lamprobacter sp. The sequence goes on along the minus strand of NZ_JAYESN010000055.1, from coordinate 19,984 downwards.
CAGTGAGTATTGCCGATGCCTGATCCCTGCCTACTCTTCCATCTGAGCGACATCCATTTCGGGCTCGAGGACAATCGCGCCCTCGACTGGGTGAAGCAAGAGATTGCCGAGAAGCGGCCCGATGCCGTTGCGATCACGGGTGATCTGACGATGCGCGCACGGCAGCACGAGTTTGATGCAGCCTGCGCTTGGATACGCTCACTCGAGGCCTCGGTCACAGTCGAGGTGGGCAACCACGACCTCCCCTATTTCAACCCGATCCAGCGCTTCTTCGATCCCTACCGGCGGATACGGGCCATTGCCGACAAGGTCGAGGTAGAAATCGACTTGCCTGGGCTTGCCATCGTGCCACTCAAGACGGTGGCGCGCTGGCAGCCACGCCCGAACTGGTCTAAAGGCTGGGTGACCGAGGCGGCGCTGGAGCGATGCCTCAGCCGGCTCGATGCGCTGCCCGAGGGGACCCGCGCGCTGGTGACCGCCCATCACCCGCTGCGTGAAGCCGGCACCAAAGGCACCGCATTGACCAGACACGGCCAGAAGGCGATGACCGAACTGGCCAAACGTAAGGTGCTCGCCGTGCTCTCGGGGCATGTCCACGACGCCTTCGATCTTACCCAAGAGACGGCACAGGGGTCGGTCCGCATGATCGGTGCCGGCACCCTGTCGCGGCGGCTGCGCTCAACGCCGCCGAGCTTCAACGAGCTGCGTTGGGATGGCGAGCAGCTCGCGGTCTCTGTCCGCAATCTCGCGGGCTACGACACAGCGGAGATGATGATCAACGAGGTTCCCGAGGACGCGACGCCGCCGCGCCAGCCGGGCGAGCCAGTCGCCCCGGTCGATGAAGTCCCGCGAACTGATCCGCCGGTGCATTGATGAGGCCATTTCAAGCCTCGGCCACTTGGCCATTTGACCGATCGGAACCTTCACGCCACCGGCGCAGCAGCTTGAACAGCTCGATCACCACGAGGAGCGAAAGGGCGATGCCGAGCAGTGCGCCCCACTCCCACAGCGGCACCGGACCCACCTCCAGCACATCGCTCAGCCCCGGCAGATACATCGCCAGGATGTGCACGCCCTGAGCGGCGATCACCGTGCCGATCAGCAGCAGATTCGCTTGCAGTGGAATGCGAAACGCCGAGCGCTCCTCGGAGCGACAGTTGAAGATGTGCACGTTCTCGAACAGCACCATCAGCAGGAGCAGGCTATTGCGGGCGTCGTACTCGCTCCAGCCCCAGACCTGCAGCAGCCAGTAGAAGACGCCGAAGGCGACCAGGCCCATGTAGAGGCCGGAGACCAGGGTTTGCTCGATCATGCGCCGGTCGAAGATGGGCTGGTCGGTGGGTCGCGGTGGACGCTTGAGCACACCGGGCTCGCCCTTCTCAAACGCCAGCGCGACGTCTTGGATGCCGTTGGTGACCAGATTCAGCCACAGCAACTGAACGGCGCCCAACGGCAGTGGCATGTTCAACGCGAACGCAAGGAAGAACAGCACGATCTCGGCGGCGCCGGTACTGATCAGCAGCCAGACCACCTTGCGCACATTGGCATAAGCGATGCGGCCCTGCTCGATGCCATTGACGATGGAGGCGAAGTGATCGTCGGTCAGGATCAAATCCGCAGCGCGGCGCGCAACGTCGGTGCCGGCGCGTCCCATCGCAACGCCGATGTTGGCCTTGCGTAACGCCGGGGCGTCGTTGACACCATCGCCGGTGACAGCGACATAGTGACCCTGATCCTGTAAGGCGCCGACGATGGCGGTCTTCTGATCGGGCTCGACGCGGGCAAAAACCGGCGCGCGGCCTAGACGCAAGCCGCGCTCGCGCGCCTCATGTCCGCTGTCAGCCGCTTCAGCTTGATCAGCCTGGCTGGCGGCGTCAACCAGCGATCGAACCTCGGTGCCGGTGACCGCCGCATCGCGCTCGCCGGCGATACCGAGCTGGCGGGCAATACTCAGGCCGGTGGCCGGATGGTCACCGGTGATCATGCGCACGCCAACGCCCGCCTGGTGGCAACGGCGCACCGCCTCGGGCACCTCTTGGCGCAACGGATCGATCAGGCCAACCAGCCCGAGCAGCTGCAGCCCTCCCAGCTCACCCGCTTCGAGCCGATGCGCCGCATCGTCCGCATCACCTTCGACGGGACCCGTGGCCAGCGCGAGCACGCGGAAACCACGACCACTCAAGTCATCGACCTCTGCTTGCAGGTCTTTGGCGTCAGTACAGAGCGGCAGCACGGCTTCTGCAGCGCCCTTCACATGCGCTTGCAGACCCTCATCGCCCTGGTTGAAGGTAGCGGCCAGGCGGCGCTTGGACGTGAACGGCACTCGCGCCTGCTCGGGTTGACGCTCCAGCAACTGCGCGCGCGTTAGCCCCAGACGCTGGCCGAGCACAAGGAAGGCCACATCGACGGTGTCACCAACGGCCTCGAGATCACCTTCATCAGTCTCGCGCAGCTCAGCCTCGTTGCACAGCACACCGGTGCTGGCCAGGCGCTGCACCGCCGCTTGCGTCTCCGCGTCAAGGGCTTTGCTGCCGTCGCCGCCATCGTCGGGACGCAGCCGGTCGCCCTCCGGGTCCTTGCCGGCCTCGACCCGAACCCGAGCGCTGCCCGGCAAGGCGATGCGGGTGACGGTGAGCTCATTGGCGGTCAGGGTGCCGGTCTTGTCGCTCGCGATCAGCGTACAGGTGCCGAGCCCCTCGACCGCCGGCAGCCGACGCACGATGACGTTGCGCTCGGCCATCCGATGCCGCCCGATCGACAGGGCCACGGTGATGGCGACCGGCAGCCCGGCCGGGATCGCCGATACGGACAAGGCGACCGCGAAGAAGAAGATCTCGGTGAGACCGGCGCCGCGCAGCAGCTGAACCACGACCAAGAGCGCGACGGCGCCCAAGACGACGAGCGCGATGCGATGGGTGAGGGCGCGCAGACGAATCACCAGGGGCGGCTCGGTGTCGCCAGCGCCGCTCAGCGAGCGCGCGATCTTGCCGACCTCGGTGGCCTGCCCGGTCCGACACACGAGTCCCAGCGCCCGGCCATCGGGCACCTCGGTGCCGGCATGCAGCATGGTTTGTCGCTCACCGACGCTCGCCTCCTCATCGACGCTGGCATCGGCCTCCTTCTCGACTGGGATCGACTCGCCGGTGAGTAGCGATTCGTCGGCGCGCAGGTCTTCGGTCTCCAGCAGGCGCAGATCCGCTGGCACCGAGTCGCCGGCGCTGAGTCGGACGCGGTCACCGGGCACCAGCTCCTCGGCGTCCACCACCTGCTCACGACCGTTGCGCAGTACCCGGCTGCGGACCTTCATCATCGACTTCAGGGCCTGAGCACTGGACTCGGCCTTGCTCTCCTGGATGGTGCCAATGACGGCATTCAGCAGCAGCACGGCACCGATGAACAAGGCATCGGCAACGGCGCCAATGAAGACCGAGGCGAGCGCTGCCGCCAACAGGATGTAGATCAAAGGGTTGGTGAACTGGCGCAGGAAGGTCTGTCCCAATCCCGGTGATTGCTCCTCGGGCAGTCGGTTCGTGCCGAAGCGCTCTTGCCGACGTCCAACCTCGTCTGCGCTCAGGCCATCGTCGGGACTGGCGAGTTGCTCAGCCGCCCTCGCGCTGTTTAACGCGTGCCAAGGGATTGGGCCGAGCGCATCCGTCTGCAGCTCAAGGGTCATGCCCGAGCGGTCGACTTCATCCCCACGGGTGTCTTTCCCGTCTGATCCGGATGACGTTTGCCGATGTTGCTGTGCGTGCATGCTCCTGCCCTGCGGCCTGTGATCTCGGACTGCCCATTCAGCATCCTTGCCAGTCGAGAGGATGGGCGACGAGCGGGGATGCCGGGCAGTGACGGCGCCTGGATGACGCGGTCGATCAGGGGCAAATCCACCAGGCCGGTGCATTTCACCAAACGCAAGCGGCCAGAGGTAACTGGCGCTAGCCCCTCCTTAACCTGGGCCTGGATCAGCGCGCTTGGCGCCAGTGCCAGAGCGCGCTATCTGGCCCTCCTCAAGCTGGGCCTGGAACAGCCTCTGGCCCGCAGGCTCGGAGCGCACGCCCGCGCTTATTGGCGTGAGGCGCGCACCAGCTGGCGTCTGATACGGGCGCCTGATACGGGCGCCTGATACGGGCGCCTGATACGGGCGCCTGATACGGGCGCCTGATACGGGCGCCTGATACGGTTTAAGGGATCGACAAAGTCGATCAATCGGAGTCTTGGCGCAAACCTTGCGGCGTCCTTGACACTGGCTTTGCGCGCTTTGCGAAAGCAGGCAAACGCCAAGATGACAACTCGGGCGACTGTCGCCCCATCTTTCAGCGATTCAGCGATTCAGCGATTCAGACAACCAGAGGAGCACAAGCGATGCAACTGCAAGACGTCATGACCCCTCAGCTTGAATACATCGGTCAGAACCAGTCGATGATCGACGCCGCCCGCATGATGCGTGAGCACGACATCGGGATGCTGCCGGTCATCGAAGAGAATCAGATTGTCGGCGTGCTGACCGACCGCGATATCGTGACACGCGGCCTCGCAGACGGGATCGATCCCGAGACACCGGTTTCTCGCGTCATGACCACCGGGGTGGAGCTTCGCTATACCGATGACGATGTCGAAGAGGCCGCGAAGCTGATGGAGCAGCAGCAGATTCGCCGCTTGATCGTGGTTGACCGAACCGAGCGCTGTGTTGGCGTCGTCTCACTCGGCGATCTCGCGACCCGCGCTGATCAAACCCAGCTCGGCGGCGAGGCGCTCAAAGAAGTCTCCCAGCCGACACATTAGCGCAGCCAGGGCGAGTGGCAAGACGCTGGCGCAACAGCTGGAGCAACAGCTGGAGCAACAGCTGGGGCAACAGCTGGAGCAACAGCTGGAGCAACAGCTGGGGCAACAGCTGGGGCAACAGCTGGCGCAACAACGGGCGCAACAACGGGCGCAACAACGGGGCGCGGCGGTGCGGTGCAGGCAGCCGTGACCAGCCCTGATCGGCCATGACCTTGGTGGTGATCATCGCCGCGCCGCTGCTAGCGGCAGTGCTGGCAGTACCCGCCCAGCGGGTGGCAGCGCGCGCACCGTCGCTGCTTGCCGTTGGCGCCGGAGTGATGACGCTTGCGGCGGCGCTCATGAGCCTGTCGAGCATCGCCGCCGGCGAGATCTGGCGGGTCGGCATGTCCTGGCTGCCAACGCTAGGCCTGGAGCTGGCGCTGCGGCTCGACGGGCTTGCCTTGCTGATGGTGCTATTGGTCGCGGGCATCGGGCTGCTGGTCAACCTCTATGCCCGCTACTACCTTGCCCCGGAGGCGCCACGCGGGCGCTTCTTCGCCCTCATGTTGCTGTTCCAGGCCGCGATGCTCGGCCTGGTCATGGCCGACAATCTCTTGCTGCTGCTGATCTTCTGGGAGCTCACCAGCCTGCTGTCGTTCCTGTTGATCGGCTTCGATCCAACCTCGGCCGAGGCGCGTCGTGGTGCCCGTACCGCGCTGCTAGTGACCGCCAGTGGCGGCCTTGCGTTACTCGCCGGCTTCCTGCTGCTCGGCTCGGTGGTGGGCAGCTTTTCCCTCAGCGAGGTGCTCGGTGCTGGCGAGCAGGTGCGCGCCGATCCGCTCCTGTTGCCGATCCTGGTGCTGATCCTGCTCGGCGTCGCGACCAAGTCGGCGCAGGTGCCCTTTCATTTCTGGCTGCCGTCGGCCATGGCCGCGCCGACGCCGGTCTCGGCCTATCTGCATTCGGCGACCATGGTCAAGGCCGGTGTCTTCTTGCTGGCACGCCTCTTCCCTGTCTTTGCCGAGAGTCCGCCCTGGTTTCCATTGGTCGGCGGCCTCGGCCTCACAACCTTCGTCTTCGGTGCCTATGCGGCGCTGTTTCAGCAGGATCTGAAGGGGCTACTGGCCTACTCGACGATCAGTCATCTGGGGCTGATCACCTTTCTGTTCGGACTCGGCACGCCGCTCGGCGCGGTTGCCGGTCTGTTCCACCTGATCAATCACACCGTCTTCAAGGCATCGCTGTTCATGGCCGTCGGCATCATCGATCACGAGACCGGCAGCCGCGATCTACGCCGGCTCCGTGGTCTGTACGCGTATCTGCCCATTACAGGCGGGCTGGCGATGATCGCCGCTGCGGCGATGGCTGGGGTGCCGTTGTTGAACGGCTTCCTGAGCAAGGAGATGTTCTTTTCCGAAACCCTGCATTCCTTGCGCATCGCCGACTGGCCGCTGCTGTTGAAGGCCGTATTGCCCATCGCGGCCATCCTCGGTGCTGTGCTCTCGGTCGCCTATTCGCTGCGCTTCATCCACAATACCTTCTTCAATGGCCCCTACCCGGCCGATGATCCAGCGTTGCGTTATCCTCCGCACGAGCCAGCAGAATGGATGCGCCTGCCGGTCGAGGTGCTCGCGGCCCTGTGTGTGGTGATCGGCGTGCTGCCACAGCAGACCATCGAGCCCATCCTGCAGCTTGGGGTCATGGGCATGCTGGGGGAATTGCCTGAGTTCCATCTGGCGATCTGGCACGGGTTCTCGCCGGCGTTATTGATGAGCGGCCTGGCGCTCGGTGGTGGCGTGCTCCTCTATGCGCGGCGAAAGCCCTTGTTCATTGCCCAGCAGTGCCGTTTCCCCAACTGGAGTGCCGAGAGCCTCTCTCGGCAGCTCAGTGCGCGCTTCTTGGTGCTCGGGCGGTGGATGCAGCCCTGGTTACAGCCGAGCTCGCTGCAGCGCTCAACGCTCTGGCTGCTTGCGGCAGCTGTGGGACTTGGCATCCTGGGCTGGCTCGCCGCTCAGCCGCTGACAGGTTCAGCGCTCGCGCTGGGGCCAACTGCGGCAACACCGGCGAGCGGCGCTCCCGACGCTGCGCTGCTGGCGATGCCCATCGACATCCTCAGCATCGCCGCTGCGGTGGTGCTGGTGGCGGCGACCTTCAGCCTGCTGCGCCAGCGCGCCCAACGGGTCTTTGCGGTCGTGCTGACCGGCGTGATCGGCTTGATCGTCAGCCTCGCGTTCGTGCATTTCTCAGCGCCGGATCTGGCGCTGACCCAGCTCGCGGTCGAGCTGGTCACCACGCTGTTGTTGGTGCTGGTGCTGACATGGCTGCCGCGTGGTGACTCCCAGCCGGTCGCCGCTTGGCGACGCCGACGCGACCTGTTCATCGCCGCCCTGGTGGGAGGCGGCAGCGCCGCGCTCAGCGCCAGCATGCTGCAGCACCAGACCGCCGGCAGTGGCGAATGCTACCTGCGGCTCGCCGAACCGGCCGCCGGTGCCGCCAACGCGGTAAATGCCATCCTGGTGGATTTCCGGGCCTTCGACACCCTCGGTGAGATCACGGTGTTGACCATCGCCGCAGCGACCCTGATGGTGCTGCTCGCTGACCTGCGGCTGCGCCCGCTGCAGCGCATCAGCGGGCATGAGAGAGAGTCGGCCCATCCGTTGCTGTTCTCGATGGTGTCGCGCCCGGTGCTGCCAGCAGCACTGATGCTAGCCGCCTTCTTGCTGCTACGTGGCCACCAGGCGCCAGGGGGTGGCTTCGTCGCGGGGCTGGTCATTGGCACCGCGCTGATCGTGCAGGAGAGCGCAAACGGACGCCCTTGGAGCCAGCGCCAGCTTCACTTGAGCACGCAACTGCTGATCGGTGGTGGTCTCCTGCTCGCCCTGGCCACCGGTCTTGGGGCGCTGCTCTTTGGACGCCCCTTTCTGACCAGCGCGTTCTGGCATGGCAGCCTGCCGTTGCTCGGCGAGCTGACAGTGACGAGCACGTTGCTGTTTGACATCGGCGTGATGATGATCGTCACCGGGATGCTGCTGCTGGTGCTGGATGGTCTTGGGCGCGTCGGCACCAGCAGTGCCAGTAGTGCCAGCGGCCAGAGTTCCGAAGATCCTGGCGCGATAGGCCAGGAACCTGTCGGCACAGTCGACCCCAATGATGGCGCGCCGCCTCACCTGAGGAGCGACTGATGCTCTGGCTCTTCGCAGGAAGTATCGGCTTGTTGATGGGTGCGGGGACCTATCTGGTGCTGCGCGCGCATAGCTTCTCGGTGGTGCTCGGGCTGATGCTGCTGACCTACGCGACCAACCTGTTCGTCTTCGCCTCGGGAGGGCTTCAGGTCGGGCGTGCGCCGGTGCAGGTGCAGACGCCCGCGCAGACCGGCGGCCACGCGCTCGAGCGGATGGCCGATCCGCTCCCCCAGGCACTGGTGCTCACGGCCATCGTGATCGGCTTCGCGATGACGGCCTTGGTCCTGGTGCTGGTCTTGCGCGTCCTGTCCGAGCTTGGCTCCGAGCGCGTCGACGCCCAACCCATAGACACGGCACCTGACGAGCCCCAGGCCGGCGAGGAGGAGCCGTGAGCCTGCTGTTGATCCTGCCTCTGGCGCTCCCGCTCGGCCTCGGGGCTTGGCTCTTCGCCTGCTCAGAGATGCCGCTGCGCCAGCAGCGCAGGCTCAGCTTGATCGGCGCCCTCGGTCAGCTCGCGGCAGCGCTCGGGCTGCTGGCCCTGAGCGCACAAGGACAGATTGTCGCCACCTTGATCGGAGACTGGCCGGTGCCCTATGGCATCGTGCTGGCTGCCGATCGGCTCTCGGCACTGATGCTGACACTCACCAGCGCCCTCGCCTTGGCGGTGATCGCGCACCTGTCACTGAGCCCCAGTGGCGCGCAGCCCAGCGGCCGCCATCTTCATGCCCTGCTGCAACTGCAGTTGTTCGGTCTGGCCGGCGCCTTTCTCACCGCCGATCTGTTCAATCTGTTCGTCTTCTTCGAGGTCTTGTTGATCGCCTCCTATGGACTCTTGGTCCAGGGTGGCGGCCCCGCGCGCAGCCGCGCGGCCTTGCACTATGTGGTGCTCAACATGATCGGCTCGAGCCTCTTCCTGATGGGTGTGGCGTTGCTCTATGCGGTTACCGGCACCTTGAGCCTGGCGGTGCTGGGCGAGCGTCTGTCTGAGCTCGCGCCAGACCAGGCACCCTTGGCTGGTGCCGGCCTGCTGCTGCTGACCGGCGCCTTCGCACTGAAGGCTGCACTGGTGCCCTTGCATGCCTGGCTGGTCCCGGCCTACAGCGCGGCACTGGCGCCGGTGGCGGCGCTGTTCGCGATCATGACCAAGGTGGGTGTCTATGCGCTGTTACGCCTGTTCGCCCTGATGCCCATCGGCGCTGCGCTCAGCGACGCCGTCTTGGTTGCACAGCCACTCGCCAGGCTGCCCCTGCAGACGCTGATCCTGACCGGGGCGCTGCTGACGCTGGCCGTCGGTGCCGTCGGGGTGGTCACCGCCAGCGAGCTGCGGGCGATGGCCGCTTACCTGATCCTGGTCTCCGTTGGCACGCTGTTGGCCGGCGTTGCCGTCGGCACTGCTGAGGGGATCGCCGCCGGCCTCTATTATTTGATCCATACCACCCTGGTCACGGCCGGGCTGTTCTTGCTGATCGATGTGATCAGCCAGGGCCGCGCGCAAGGTTCCTGGCTGCAGCCTGCCCAACAGCCGCCCGCGGCGGCTTGGCTGGGGGGCTTGTTCCTGCTCGGTGCGCTGGCCATCGCGGGCCTGCCACCGCTGAGCGGCTTCATCGGCAAGGCCTTGATCCTGGAGGCGGTGCAAAGCGCGAGCGCGCAGGGTTTGGGGTCTGGCCCAGCTTGGATACTGAGCTGGAGCGCGGTGCTCGGCTCCAGCCTGCTGGTCGTGATCGGACTATCGCGCGCCGGGATCACGCTCTTCTGGCAAGGGCCGCGGTCGAGCAGCGCTGGCGCTGGGCGCGGCGCGCTGGCGCCGGCCGCCGCTGTCTTGCTCGCCGCCAGCGCGCTGTTGAGCGTCCTCGCCGCGCCGATTGCCGGCTACACCCAGTCGCTCGCGCGAGCGCTCCTGGACGGCGAGGACTACAGCAACGCGATCAGGGCCTTGGAGCCGGTGGACCCGCCCTCGGCTGCGATCGAGGGGATCGCTCAGCCCCGCCACGGAGGTTCACCATGAGGCACTTGTTCGAGCCGCTGATCCGCCATCCCTTGGCGGTCTTGTCCTTGACGCTGCTGTGGCTGTTGCTGCAAGGCAGCCTTGCACCCGCTCAGATCCTGCTCGGGAGCATTCTGGCCTGGGCGATTACCACGGCCTCGAGCCGCTTGTGGTCAGGCTGGCGCCGGCCGCGGCGTCTGTCTCTGCAGCTGCTCGCGCGCTATCTATGGCGGGTGGCGGTGGATGTGGTGATCGCCAACCTGCGCATCGCGGCGTTGATCCTGACGCCTTCGCGCCAGCCGCGCCCGGCCTTCGTCGAGCTCCCGCTGGCGTTGCAGGAGCCCTTTGCGCTCTATCTGCTGGCGACCACCATCACGCTGTCACCAGGCTCATTGTCTGCCGATCTGAGTGACGATCGGCGGGTGCTGTTGCTGCATCTGCTCGATGCGCCTGATCCGGCTGCTGCCGCCGCCGAGTGCGCACAGATCAAAGCGCGTTATGAACGCCTCCTGCTGGAGATCTTTTCATGAACATCCTCGACCTGGCCATCGGCACCGCGCTGGCTATGCTCAGCCTGGCGTTGCTGCTGAACCTGTGGCGTGCGCTGCACGGCCCGGATCTGCCCGACCGCATCCTGGCACTGGATACGCTCTACACCAACAGCATCGCGCTGCTGGTGCTGCTCGGCATTCAGTTCCACAACATGCTCTACTTCGCCTCGGCGTTGCTGTTGGCGCTGCTCGGCTTTATCACCACCGCCGCGCTCAGTCGCTTCCTGCTGCGCGGCAAGCTGATCGAAGAGACCTGACCGGAGGGCATTGAGGATGCTGATGGATACCCTGGTCGCCGCGCTCATCCTGCTCGGCGCTGCCTTTACCCTGATCGGCTCGATCGGCCTGGCCTCGTTGCCAGACTTCTTCTGCCGGCTGCATGGTCCGACCAAGTCGACGACGCTCGGCGTTGGCGGCATGCTCGCGGCCTCGGCGTTGTATTTTGCCGCTCAGGGCCCGACGCCCCATCCGACTGAGCTGCTCGTCGCCCTGTTCCTGTTCATGACGACCCCGGTGAGCGCGCATCTGCTCGCCAAGGCCGCGTTGCGTCTGCAGTTGCGCTCGTTGGCGCCAGTGCCGGCGCGCTTTCGGCACGAGCGCACCGATGGACACGGCTAGAAGCCGGCGAGGATCTGTCTATGGCGGGCTGATGCGGTCATGACGAGCGTCAGCGATGCCCGGGATCACCTCGGGCATCGACTTTACAACGCCAAGCGCGCAGCTCTCGGCGTCACTCGCCCTTCAGGTCAACCACCACTGCGGTCATGGTGCGCCGCTTCGACCTCCTCATCCCGATAATGCGGATCGGTCCAGGCGCGCGGCAGCGCTTCGCCGGACGGGAACCGCAGCGCCTGCTTGTCGACCGTTTCGGGGTCCTGCGCTTCCTCGCCGTAGTGCAGTCGCATGACAACCTGCTCGTGCATGGGATTCATCAGGTCTTGCAGCTCAACGACCTGCATGAGCTTGTCGGTTGATTTGTGCTTGAGAAACATGGGTCCTCCGCAATCAGTCAGTGACGGGGTCTGCATCTCGGCATCAGAGCCAAAGACGCAGCAGTGCCGTCGGTTTCAAGAATCGATGTGATGCTGCTGTTGAGCCGTCGATGACAACGAGAAGACGGTTCTCAGCGAGCTCGAGACGAGACCGCTTGTGAGGGTTGACGCGCTGCCTCGTCGATCTCCTCGCGGCCGGTGATCATGGTCTTCAGGTGCGTGGTTGGGGTGCGGCCGGTGCTTATCATGTACAGATGCACGAGCAGGAACAGCGCCGCACCATAGGCCGCAGCAACGTGGATCAGCGCCACCGGCGCCAGCGACAGGCCGGCCGATGCCGACCACAGATCAATGCCCAGATAGAGCAGTCCGGTGATCCAGAGCAATGGCGAGATGACGACGCCGAAGAAGAGATAGGACGCGGCCTGCAGCGGATTGTGCTTTCGCTTCGGGCGCGGATTGAACGGATGTGATTCGCCGCGGAACATGCCGTAGAGATAGAACCGCACCACGGCCGCCAACCCGCGCGTCGTCGGCAGATACTGGCGCCATTCACCGGTCGCGAGGTGCCAGAAGATTGCGAAGATCCAGACGACGATCAGCGCCAGCGCCGCCAGCACGTGCAGGGTCGCGGCGGTGCCGAATCCGAGCAGGCTGTAGCTGCCGTGTACCTCGAAGCCGGTGATCAGCAGCAGGATGATCAAGAGTGCCTGACTCCAGTGCCAGAGACGCTCGAGAGTGGTGAACATGACGACGGTGCGGGTCATTCGACGTGCCTCCGGCGACGGTGGAACAGGATGCGCAGCCCGATGTGGAGGAGGATCGCAAGCAGCGCGGCGCCGAGCGCCAGCTGCGCCCATCTATCGAGCGCCGGGTCGCTGTCGCGCCCGGGCAGGTAGAAGCCGGTCAGCTCGGCCATGCGTCCCTCTCGGGCGTGACAGTCGCCGCAGGCGAGTGCCTCCTCGGCCGGAGCGACCATGTGCGTGATCGGCCAAGCCATTCGGGTCTCGGTGAAGCCGACCTCGCCACTGAACGCCAGCCCGGCCGCCTCCATCGCGCTGGCGATGGCCGGCTGCCACTCGAGCCCTTGCCAATAGGCCTGCTCGGTCGTGCCGAACAGCTGCATGTAGACCAGCCGATTCTTGACCGGATCATAGGGCTGCTTGCCGCGCATGATCTTAAACGGCCAGATGCGGGCGTGCGGATCGTCGTCACTGCCGGCAAAGCGATTGATCGGCACCGGCTGTGACGGGTCGATGCGCTGATCCGGCAGGGTGTAGCGCATGGTGCCATCGAACCAGCGGTAGGCGGGCTCTAGAGCCTCGCCCCATTCGATCTCTCCCCAGCGCGTCCAATAGGTGAGATTGCCATCGGCATCGTGGCGCTTGATCGGGTTGCCATCGGCGTCCAGCCGGCCCGCCTTCGACCTATCCCACCAGGTCTTGGTGGCAACGCCGCCGCGTGCCATCGCGGGGATATGGCAGGTCTGACAGGCGATACGATCGACATGGGCGTTGAGCTTGGCGCCCTGATAGAGCGCGGCCGGATCACTGCCCAGCGCGTGCGGCTCGACGCCGTGGCAGGACTCGCAGGTCGCCGCATAGCGGCGCTGGCCCGGCGCGCCGGCGCCCTTGCGGTCGCGTGCAGCCACCTGATAGCGACTGCCGGCGATCTGGTGCGCGCGCTCGACATGGCAGTCGCTGCACTCGAGGCCGGCTCCAGCGTCGCTCATGTGGACATCCAGCGCGGGCGGTGGGTCCAGCAGCGAGGTGTCCAGATCGCCGTGCTTGGAGCCGTTGCCACCACCACCGAAGAAATGGCAGCGGCCGCAGGTCTCGCGGCTGGTCGGCCCGACGTTGCGGGCGACCTTGCCGAGATCCGGCGGCTGCAGCCGGTGGCCGTGCACCTTGACCGGCTCCTGCAGCACGCGGCCGGCGCGCTTCGGTGCCTTCTCATAGGTACCGGTAGTGTCGTGGCAGACCAGGCAATCGACGCGGCTGTCATCGCTGAAATCGAAGTCCGGGTCCTCCCAGCCATAACCGGCGTGACAGGCGGTACAGCGCCCCAGGTTCGTGGTCACGTTGTTGCAGAAGCTGTTGACCACATGCTGCTTGCCGAGCAGTTGGCCGGTCTGTGGATGGCGGTACTCCCAGCGCCAATGGATGCTCGCGCGGACCTGCTTGCCGGCCTCGGTATGGCAGTCGAGACAGGCGCGAGTGACCTCGGGTCCGTTCGCGAACGCCCCTTGCAGTTGCTCGAACTGACGGTGGTCGGCAGTTGGTGGATCGACCGCGGCAAGGATCTCCGGGGTCGCTTGGACCGGCGCCACCACACCCATGATGAGGACCCAAAGACCGCCCCGCAGTTGCGGAACGATGCTCGCCGGAGTCCAGCTCACAACAGCGTCGACAATAGCGTGAATCATCGTTGACTCCCAGGGCCAGCGCGATCCGACCAGGATCAAAGCACAACAGCTCATCTGCAGAGGACCGATTGGCGCATGGGAAGCTTGGCGTCCCAGACCCGAGCCATTCGCCAGTAGCAGCGCATGCGTCGCTCGAGTCGCTTCGGCTTCTCCGCGTACAGCCGCGAGCCGAGCCACATGGCCGCCTTGCGAAGCTGCTCGCTGCGCTGTGCAGCGAGGGCGAGCAGGAGCTGCTCGGCATCATGGCTCGGGTTCAGCGCCTCGGCCTCCTCGATGACCTGCTCGAGCACCGCCAAGTCATGATCATCGCCCAGCAGATCGCCGAGCTGTTTGGTCTCCTTATAGGTCGCTTTGAGCACGCGTGGCCAGCTCGCACGCAGCAGCCTGACCTGGTAGCGCAGATACTTCGCGCGTTTGCGCCATTCATGGAAGGTCGCCACACTCGGCTGCGCGTCGGCCGCTTGTATGGCCCCGCGCCCACGTTTGTAGGTCTTGCGCAGTCCGGGTCCGAGCAGGGACCAGCCCGCCTCCTCTCCGGGCTCGCTGGCCTCCGACGGAAGCGCCCAGCCCGGGACGCGCTTGCGGGCTGCGAGCAAGGCCGTGCGCGCAGCCTCGAGTTGCTCGTCGAGTGCTTGGGCACCCGCTGCAATCTGTGCCTTGTGATCTTCGAGCCGGTGCCGCAGCGGGGCGAGCGACGCAGGATTGAGGTGGTCGCGAAACGGATCGATCAAGGCATCGAAGGTCTCGATCGCCGCCTCGGCATCTCGCAGCACCGACAGCGAGGCCGCGATCTCACGGAAGGCCGCGTTTTCATCCTTGTAGAGCGTCGGCACGGCCGGTCTGACGAGTCGCAGCAGAGCGCGCAGTTTCTTGCAGTCCTTGCGGACCTCATGGACGGCTGCATGCGGCGCTGTCTTAGCGTCGTCGATCTGCGCAACGGCGTGATCGATCCGCTCCGTCGCAATCCGACGCACCTCGGCGTCAAGTGGCTGTGCGGGGTCGAGCTCGTAGGTCATTGCGCTCAGGCATCCTCGCTACCGGTGGCGCCCTGCGCGGGCTTGTCTTCTTCAGCGGGGAGCGGCGGATCGACGGGCGCATCGCCCTGGTCTCCAGGCATCTCGCTGAGGCTGACCTCATCGAAGTGATCGTCGAGCATGACCCGGAGGTTCTTATGGCCAACGTTCGCATGGCAACTGACACAGCCATCACCCACGTCGCCACCGAAGTAGGCCTTATGCGCGGCTAATGCCGCGGGATCATCGCTGGTCGCCTCCTTCAACGCCGCGTGGCAGCTGAGACAACCGGAGTCGTAGACGTACTCAGCGCGTTTCTCGAGATCGGCGATCCAGTCGGGCTTGTGGATCGGATAGATCGCCTGTGCGATGGCGTCGCGCGTTCCGGTCTTGGCCTTGGCGAACAGATGCTCTGCTGCACTGTCGTGCGGGAGATGGCAATCGGTGCAATGAGCAACGACACCGCCCGGGTTGTTGCCGCCATGGACATCTTGCGCGTGCGAGGTCGCAAAGGGCTCCATGGTGTGGCAGCTGGTGCAAAACTCTGCATCCGAGGTCTTCTCGACCAGGGTCTCGGTGCCGATCCAGCCTGTGGCCATTACGGCGGGAACGATGACGGCGACGACGATCAGCGTGAAGAGCAGGCGTCGAATCCAGCGCTTGTTCATGAGGGAGTCTCCTTCGATTTGGACAATCGTTGCATCAAGGGGCCGGTGAGGTGGCGGGTCGCGAGGCGGTAACCGGTGTCCATCCGGCCGCCAGCCATCGCCGAGCCCTGACCAACACCGGGCTTGAATGTGCTCGGCCCAAGGTGGGCTTAAAGTCGGATCAAAGCTCGGCTCTAGGCGCTGGACGCCCGTAGACATCGTAGAGCACGGTCTCGAGGCGCTCGTTGATCGGCTCGCTCGGGTCAAATGCCGGTGCCTCCTCGATACGCTCAGCGGCCACATCGGCGATGACCTGGCGCGAGACCCAGTCGATCTCAGCGACCGCGTCCACGGGGAGCAGGACCTTCTTCGAGAACGGCAGCCGGGAGCTGTCGACGACGAAGGCGCGCAGCGCCCAGCTGCTGTCGTTGACGATGAGGTCGACGACGCGGCCGACCTTGTCGATGCCGCCACCGTGATCCGCGCCGCGCTGGCCAACCACGCTATAGCCCGTCACCTCGCGCACGGAGCGCAAGTGAACCTCGTCGCCCTCCTCAAGATCGGCGGGCTCAAGCTCGGTGTCCGCGACCGCCGCGCCGCGCGTGTTCGGCTCGATGCGCGCCTCCTGGGCGGGCGTCAGGCTCGCGGGTATCGGAAAGTCGCCCCAAAGGCCGCTGCCGAGCCAGTAGCTGGGCAGTGAATGAACCTCGTTGTAAAGCCGCTCGTAACGTCGCGAGACCGGCGCATCGCCATCCAATGGCGGGCTTTGCTCGATTTGGGCCTTCGTCAGATTGACCGGCATCCGCTGACGCCCCCAATCCGGTGACTCGAGCTGGGCGGGCGAGATCAGCACCTTGCGCCCGGACAGCCAGCCGCCGGTATCGGCCACCATGTAGCGCAGCGTCCACAGCGCGTCATCGAAGAGGAAGTCGTGGCAATGGCCGATGTCGCCATCGAGGGCTTCAAGGCGGTATCCCTCTGGCTCGGCGAGGCTTCTAAGCATGGAATCCTCCGTTTGTCGTGGCTGGTGCGGCATCTGCGATGGCGGGCGCATCGGTGCTGCATGGACATGACGTGATCGGTCTGAATTGACTGACCGCGTTGAATAGCCTGTCTCACGGCCAGCAGAAACCGGGCCAACTCCGAGAACCGCGCCGCTGAGGGCCTTTTGGATGCAGTGGCCTGGGCGCCACCTGTCGGGCTGGTTCATAGACCCCAGGGGTGCGGCATTTGAACCACTCCTTGCCGCCACGCCGAGTCAGCATCAGTCTCAAAGGAGTTGCAGATAGCCGGCCCGATTCCTGCCTAAGGAGCCGCAGAGCAATCCGGAAGACCAGACAGCCACTGCACAGGAGATCCGATGTCTAGCATTGAACAACAGTCCGGCGCCAAGCCTGCGCTCCGCGACCGGCTCAAGACGCGGCGACCAGATGTTGGCCGTTCCACCAAGCCCGGCCCTACTCAGCCCGGCGGGACACCACCTTGGCAGAATGCCCTCTATGCCTTGATCGCGATCTTTGCGCTGTCTGCGGCCCTGAGCGTGCTCCGCTCCCCGGGGCCGGAAGCGATCAGCTATACCGAGCTGAAGCAGGCCGTGCGCGAGGGGCGCGTCGCGCAGGTGACCTTCGAGGGCCAGCAGGTCAGTGGGCGATTTGTCGCGCCCGAGGAGAGTCAGCGCACCACGGACGGCGCGAAAGATGGCACCTCAGGTGGACCCTCACGGGAAACCTCAGGCGAGACAGAAGACGAGACGCAGGAGGCCAGCACGGCGCAAGCCGAAACCGGCGCGCGGTTCATCAGCACCCTGCCCCAAGTGCAAGATCCGGGGCTCCTGGATCTGCTCGAGACGCATGATGTCGAGATCGATGCCGAGTCGACGGAGACCGGCCTGTTTGGCCGTGTGCTGATCACGCTGCTGCCTTGGCTGCTGATCCTCGGCCTGTTCTTCTACCTCAGCAACCGCATGCAGCGACGCATGATGAGCGGCGCTGGCGATGACCAGGGCGGCGGTCTCTTCGGGATCGGTAAATCCAAGGCGAAGCGCGTTCAGTCCGAGGAGGTCGACACCAGCCTCAAGGAGGTCGCAGGGCTCGAGAACGCCAAGGCCGACCTGCAGGAGATCATCGACCATCTCGCCGATCCGCAGCGCTTTCGCGTCCTGGGTGCCAAACTGCCGAAGGGCGTGCTACTGGTTGGACCGCCCGGCACCGGCAAGACGCTGCTGGCGCGTGCCGTGGCTGGCGAGGCCGGTGTGCCTTTCTTCAACGTCAGCGGCTCCGAGTTCGTCGAGATGTTCGTCGGCGTCGGCGCCTCGCGCGTGCGCGATCTGTTCAACGACGCCAAGAAACAGAGCCCTTGTGTGCTGTTCATCGATGAGATCGACGCCATTGGCCGCGCGCGCGGCACCGGTATGGCCAGTGGTGGTGGCGGCAACGACGAGCGTGAGCAAACACTGAATCAGATCCTGAATGAGATGGACGGCTTCTCGCCGCATGAGGATGTGGTGGTGCTCGCCGCGACCAATCGGCCCGATGTGCTCGACAATGCCCTGCTGCGCCCGGGACGGTTCGACCGCAAGGTCTACCTGGAGCGACCCGATCGCGACGCCCGCCTGGCGATCCTCAAGATCCATGCCGCCAAGATCGTCTTGGGCGAGGATGTCGATCTCCAGCGCGTGGCCGAGCGCACGGTCGGCTTTTCCGGCGCCGATCTCGAGAACCTGGTCAATGAGGCGGCGCTGCTCGCCGGCCGCGCCAAGCAGGGCGTGGTCGCCATGTCACAGTTCTCGCAGGCACGCGACAAGATCGTGCTCGGCGCCGAGCGTGAGCAGGGTATCGATGACGAGGAGCGCGAACTGGTCGCCTATCACGAGTCCGGCCATGCCCTGCTGGCCTGGCTGCTGCCCAATGCCGACCCGCTCGACAAGGTCACGATCATTCCGCGCGGACGCGCCCTTGGCGCGACCGAGCAAGTACCGCCCGAGGCGCGTCACACCTATCGTCAAAGCTACCTCCGCGATCGCATCGCGGTGATGTTGGGCGGACGCATCGCCGAGCAGGTGATCTTCGAGGAGGTCACCACCGGGGCTGAAGCCGATCTCGATCAAGCGACCGAGCTGGCCCGGCGCATGGTCAGCCGCTGGGGCATGAGCGAGGCGATCGGACCCGTCTCGTTCAAGTACCCGGATGACCAGGGCGCGCCCGCGTTGGCGATGGGGGCCCGCACGTTCAGCGATGCCACCGCCCAACGGGTCGATGCCGAGATCAAATCACTGATCGATGGCATCGAGCAGCATGCACGAGCGCTCGTCGACGAGAACCGCGAGCGCCTCGAACGCTTGGCCAAGCGCTTGCTCAAGGCCGAAACCCTCAGCCGCGAGCAGATCGATGAGGTGCTGAATCGTTAATGCCTGTCGGGTCGGTCCCTCGCCGACAGGACTCGCGCAGGGAGGCAGTCTCTTTGTGCCCGGGTTCGTTCTGCCGTCCCTGCGCTGGCCGACGCCTCATTAATTGTGCGGCATGACAGCGCCTACCAATGACTTGGCAGCCTGTCTGCAGAAGGCTTCAAGCGGAGTTGACGCAGGCGTCAAAGGGCCGCTGATTTAGTGATCGCCGCTCACGCCCTTCGGCGGCCCCGGCTCGATCTGCCCGGTCGCCATGCGCGTCTTGTGGATCTCCTCGAGCTTGTAGAAGCTCTGCTGAAGCTGAAAGAAACCGTGCCAGTGTGCCCAGTCGGGACCGGCCATCATCGCCCCATGGCGGGCGCGGCGACCTTCGTGGTGCCACAGGTGGTAGAAGGTGATCTGGAAGTCATCCTTCCAGGGGTTCTCCTTCAGCAGCCCTTCGGCCGCTAATTCGTCGCGCATCTCCTTGGCCGAGTCCCAGTAGGCCTCGTTGTAGAGACGCACCGCGGCATCCGCTTGGTGGAAGAAGCTCTCGGTATGCAGCTCGCCGTGACAGGCGATGCAGACCTGCTTCATCTTCGCCCTACCCGCAGGACCGTCGCCGAGCAGCGGGCTCATCACGTCCTCAGAATCGCGCACGCCTGAGCGCTTGGCCCAGAGATTCCAGTACAGCCGCTCGCTGATATCGTGGGTGGTACTGAGCTTGCCGATACCGCTCATGTGGCACGTGGCACAGGTCGGCGCGCGGTAGTCACCGGGCTCCCAGGCATCGGCGGCCGAGTCCCAACGCCATTCGTGGCCCTCGGTGGCATAGAGCTGGCCGTGCTTGCTGTTCTCGTAGACCTCGATGTCCGGGTGATCCGGACCCAGGTGGCAGGACGCGCAGGCGGCCGGTCGCCGCGCCTCTTCAATGGAGAAGCGGTGGCGGGTATGACAGGCGACGCAGCTGCCGGTGCTGCCGTCCGGATAGAGATTGCCCATGCCTGAGTTGGGCCAGGTGCGGGCCGTCGGGCGGCCATCGTCATCCAG
>NZ_JAYESN010000054.1:0-30318 GCF_034860625.1 Lamprobacter sp. | reverse complement strand
TTGATCGATTCCGCGCGCAGATAGACCCGCTCCGAGCCCAGGTCGCCATAGCCGCCGACCAGCAGGAAACATTCGCGCACATCGGCACGGAAGCGGTTCGGTAGGATGGCGGTGTGTTTCAGGCGCAGCAGCGCTGGATAGGGGTCCTGGCGCGCAGCACGACCGGTCGGGGCATCCAGACCCGAGAGCAGCACCCCGCGCAGGATGCTGCCGGCCGGGATGCGCACCTCGGGGATGGCGGCTTCGGCGACCTCCTCTGGGCTCGGTGGTGGCGGCGCATCGGCATCGGCGACGCGGCGGATGTTGAGGCTGCGGGTCGGGGTCTTGGGTGCATTCGCAGCTGCAGTGCCGCTCGACGCTGGTGGTAGGAACAGCTGATCGAGGCTCGGTGGTGTGTCGGATGCGGCTGCTGGAGGTTGGCCTGTTACCGCGGTGGGTGGGGTGAAGACGCCCGCGTCGTCGTTGGCAGAGGCAGACGAGCGCTCTGCGGGTTCGGCCTGCGCATCAGCCTGGTCGGCAAGACGCCTCTGCAGACCCTCATGCAGGCTGCGCACCTCGCGGCGCAGCGCCTTCAGCTCGGCCTCACGCTCGCTGCGCAGGGTCTGCACCAGGCGGCTCTGGCTGCTGTCGTCGGCGACACTGAGGCCGACCTTGTCCAGATTATGGGCGATCCCGCGCACGTCACTTTCCAGGCGCTTCAGCCGTCGGCCCAGGCCATCGATACCCAGCTCGCGCGGATCGACATCGGTGAGCAGATTGGTCACCAGGCGCTCGCGCTCGCCCTGACGGGGCGTGTGCTGACCGGGCGCGGTGGCCATCAGCCAGGCCAGGGCGGCGATCACCACACCGCCGGCGCTCAGCGTCAGGGCGCGACGCGTCTTCGGGCTGAGGCTGGACCAGTGGTCGGTGAGCGCGGTCATCGGCGCGCCTCCGGCTGGTCGGACGCTGTCGCTGGCAGCCCTGAACCACCCGGCATGGGCAGCGAGGCGTCACCCGGACGCAGTGCGAGCAGCAGTTGGGTCTCCTCACCCTGGCGCAGCGCGGTACGAGGCCAGGTCGCCTGGGCGGCGATGAGGACTTTGCCGCGCGGGCGGCAGTGATGCGGGGTGATCTCGAGGGGTTGTTTGCCGCTGTAGCGCAGCGTCGCCTTCAACAGTCGGAGCTGTTCACCCTCGTGGACCTCGAGATCCGAGACCCGCAGTCCTTTCGCTTCACAGCGCAGACGCTCCTCAGAGCGGACCGAGCCACGGCGAAAACCCTCGGGCCGCTCGCCACGGGCCAGATCACGCAGGGCCGTGGTCAAAGCCTGGAGATACGGCAACGGCTGCTGCCAGAGGGCGGGATGCGCCGGACTCAATGCCACCGGGGCGGTCTCTGGCTGCGCATCGGCGGGCGTCTTTCCTGTGGTTTGAGACTGGGTCTGCGTGGCTTGGTAACCGGGGACCTGGAGCCGGATCTCGCGCGGAGGGACGCGGCGTGGGGCCAGGGTCAGGGCGATCGTGGTGCCTGCGGCATCGCCCGCGCTGATGTAGAGCGTCGCTGGGACCTCACTGGCGGTGGCGACATAGACGACACGGCCCTCGACCTCGGTGCTGAGTTCGGAGACGGTGCGCACCGACGGGCGCTCGAACGGGGTGACGATGCGATTGAGATGATCGATCGCCAGTTCGAGGATGGCATTGGCGCCGGGCGCCACGGTCACGGTGCGTGGTCCCAGCGCGAGGACTGCGGGCTCATCCGGATTGGAGTCGTCATCGGCGGAACCGATTCCGGCGTTGGCCGCCGTGGCCGCAGAAGTGGTCACCCCAGCACTGCCGCGCAAAAAGGGACTATCGGCGTGCAGTGGCGCCGCCGAGCCAATGAAGACCAGCGTGACCGCGAGCAGGAGTCGCGGTGGTGTGCGCGGTGCACAAGTGCATGCTGCTGAGAAGGGATACAAAGCCATGGCTAAGACTGCTCCGGTTGGCGAGGGGTGCCGGGATAGACATCCAGATGCGTGATCACCGGACGGTAATGACGGAAACTGACGCGAACCTCGAAGGTGCGCTGATGACGCACCGGCTGCGCGCCAGGACCGACGCTGACCTGGTGGCCGGTGATGTAGTGGGTATCGATCGTGGGGTCGTAGCTCAGCGCACTCGGGGAGAAGTGCATCGAGACCCGCTCGCGCTTGATCGCATCGACCTGCTCGCCGATGACCTCCATCACCGCGGCGCGCAGCGGCGGCGCGAGCAGTGGCTCGAGGGCGTGCTGGATGAAGTCGGCCGAGCGTGCGCCGACGTTGCCGAGCAGTTCGGCGACATAGATCGCCCAGGCCTCTTTGACCTCACGCGAGGCGCGGTCGCGGGCGACGTTGACTTCGCCCTCGAGGATCGGTGGCACCAGGACCACGGTGCGATCGGCGCGCAGCAGTGCGGCCAGGGTTAGAAGATTGGTCAGGAGCAGCAGCGCCACCGCGAGTCGATGGAAGCGGTTCTCGCGGTTGATGCCGCGCCAGGTCTGGGTCAGGGTGTTGAGGTTCATGCGTGCCCTAACCCCGCCAGCAGCGACTGAACGGATTCGGGCAGCTGCGTGCGCCGAGTGGGACCAGGCCGTGCCAGTAGGCCCAGTGCAGCGCGAAGCCATCCGGGCGGCTGTCGCGGAAACGGCCGTAAAGCCGGGACAGTCCCAGGCCGAGCAGCACGAACAGCAGCAAACGATCGGCGAGGATGCCGATTATCAGCATCAGGATCAGGATCAGTGGAATAAGGTCATCCAGGCGCCAGAGCAGCAGCGAGGGTGGGTCATCGATGCCGCGTGGCAGGTCGAGGGCATGCATGGGGTTCGCCTCCGGTGTGTCGGTGGCGATAGCCTGGCGGGATTGGCGCCGGCGCGCGATGGCGAAAGATCAGCAGATTGGGGCTGATTCGCGAGGGGGTGGATTGGAGTCATTAAGGCGCAGGCGCTGAGGACCCTGATGATCAGCAGGCTGAGGGTCGAGAGGCTGTATGGATGCCGACAGCTTGACTGAACGCCAAGACATCATATCATTAGCAATATGAAGAAGCGTCGCGTGGTGCTCGACACCAACGTCTTGGTCGCGGCCTCCCGGAGCCGCCGTGGAGCGTCCTTCGCGCTCTTGCGGCTGTTGCGAGAGGGACGCTTCGTTGCTTTGGCGTCGGTGCCGTTGCTGCTGGAGTATGAAGCCGTGCTGAAGCGGCCAGAGCATCTGTCCGTGGGCGGTCGTACCCTGGCCATGACGGATGCCTTCCTGGATGCCCTGTGCCTGCGTTGCGAGCCGGTAGAACTCTATTTTCTATGGCGCCCTCGCGCTCGAGATCCCGCCGATGACATGGTGCTGGAGACGGCGCTGAACGGCCGCGCTGATCACTTGGTCACAGTGAACACCCGCGATTTTGCCGCGGCGGCGGCTTTTCAGTTGGCCGTGGTCGAGCCGCGCGCGTTGCTGCATCAACTGCAAGAGGAACAAGTCTGATGGCCAACTACGCCTTGCGCGTTCCCGAATCCCTGTTCGCCTATGCCCGCAAAGTTGCGGAGGAAGAACAGGTCTCGATGAACCAGTTCTTCGTCACCGCGATCGCCGAGAAGATTGCCTCATTGAAGACCGAGGCCTATTTTCAGGAGCGCCGTGACCGCGGGGATCTCGCGGATTTCGATGCCTGGCTGGCCGCGAGCCCAGATCAGGCACCGGATGCCGGCGACGAATGGCCCTAGCACTGATCGCAGACAAGGCTTCGCGCTGTGCGACGTGCAGCACCCAGCGACAGTTGACCGCTGCAGGCCTGGAGGCTCGGCGCACAGGCGAGCGGCCGAAAGGCCCTGTCACTGTCCTCTGGCCGTGACGCCTACAGCAGGCTCCACTTCGCAAAGGTCGCCGCCTGCCCCGCCGGGCGACCCTGCGCATCGGTCAGGTTCCACACGCTGACCTGCTCAATCATGAAGCGGCGCCCGGACGCGGAGACGCGCACACCGCGATAATCCTCGATGAAACCGCGTTCAGCGACCGCCGCTAACAGGCGTGCGCGCTCCTCGCGACTCAAAGGCTCGGCCGACAACCGCGAGGGCATGGCGGTGAGCTGCGCCCAGGTCATCTCGAACAGTCGCTGGGCGGTGAGATTAGCGTAGTTGAAGATCGGATCGGGTTCGGTGCCGTGGGAGAGCACGACGAACGGTGCGCAATAGAGCGCCTCGCCCGGCGATGGGTTGGTGTCGGCGATGATCAGATCCCTTCCCGTCAGGCGCCGATAGCTTGCGCACAGCATCGCCACATGGTCGGCAAGGAAGGCATTGGCAGGAGAAGGCTCAGGAGGCATGGTGCGGCTTGCATCACTCATTAGGCACGCGGTGTCGCGTCGTCATCATCATATGGGTCGCTGCGAGGATCAGGACGATCTCGGTCGGCACAGACCCCGTCTCCAGCCACACCAAGACCAAAGGCTTCGCTAACCTCTGAGACTGAACCCCATGCCCATCGACAATACCCCATCTGCCGAGCATCAACTGTTCGACACTGGCACCCTGGTCCCGTTTCGTGTGCTCGATACACGCAGACGGAGATCACCCCAGACAAGGAAAACCTCTTTGTGCGCGTCGAACTGGTGTTTGAGGACGATCAGGATGACACCGATCCGGAAGCGCTCGTTGACTGGGGCGCCTTCGGCTTCTTGTACGCACTGACCGCGCTGTCGTTCCATGATGCCCGCCCCCGTGGCAACTCAGCAGTGGAGTTTCACAGCGAGGACCTGTTGACGGTGGCCGACTTTCTGGAGGCGCTCTCCTTCGGTCGCTACGGACTGCGCATAGAGACCGACTATGTGCGTGGGCGAAGCATGAAAACGGAGGTGACGATCCGGCCCGACGGACGGGTCACCCTGACGACCTGGGGCCGAGGCAAGAGCGCCTTGCATTGGCTCGACCGTCTGCAAGGCAAGCGCCGCCTGCAGGCCGTTTCGAGCGGACCTGCAGCTAGCTGACGAGGCGATTGATCGGGCCTCGGTGGGCATCCTGACGTGACCAAGGCCACATCGCCGGCCACCGCGTCTATTCCACCACCGGAGATTTGCCATGATCAAACGGTTACCCACCGGCGTCGAAAATGGCACATCAAACCCGTGGGTGATGGAGGTCGAACCCGAGGTGATCATCAGTGGCTCGAAAACCATCGAGGCGGACAAAATCATATCGACACGGGTTGCACGGATCTCTCTGGAAAAGACTGGAAAGCCCTGCTTGGGCTCGTTAATGACGGCTGGGTAGTCGATCTAAGGGACAATGTAGAAGGCAGGAATGAGTTCCTAAAGGGTCCAAAACGTTTGGGCTGCAAACAACGCCG
Organism: Lamprobacter sp.; assembly: GCF_034860625.1. Lineage (NCBI taxonomy): Bacteria > Pseudomonadati > Pseudomonadota > Gammaproteobacteria > Chromatiales > Chromatiaceae > Lamprobacter > Lamprobacter sp. Next base: position 24,986 of record NZ_JAYESN010000054.1, on the reverse strand, counting down.
CTAGCATCAGAGAGGCCGTGTCGTAGCACTTGGAGAGGCAATCGCTAGCAGCCTATTTTACAGCCGTCTTCGTCCCTCCCCCATGGCGCGTGATTCGCGGCCGACACTTGATCTTAACCGCCGTCCTTGTAAAGGCGTCATCAGACGCTTTGCTGGACCAGACATAGGCTTCTCCGGCGCCGAGATGGCTCATCTTGTCGGAACTCAGCTCACCGAGGGAAGCATTGGCCTTTTGGATATGCTTCAACCAAGCTGGTGAGTTGAACTTGTGCAGGATGATCTGCGATGACAGCTCGATCAGCGAAACCGGAACCGAGGGTGGATCTTGGGAGGCGACCATGATGCTGGTTCCCTTATGGCGCATCTCGCGCACGACTTCCACCAGGCCTGACACGAGATCATCGTTCTCGATGTACTTGTGGGCCTCATCGAACACGACGAGCTTGTTGAACGGATGCCCGCGGTAGGTGGCCTCTGAGAAGATCTGGAGCATCACCACGAACAAGCCGAGCGCCTCATCCTTCTCGATGTACTCATCACGCAGATCAACGATGATGAGGCGACCTGGACGAATCACGTCCTGTAGCCGCCTCGCGTCATCGATATACTCTCTGGCGAACAGGAGACGCGTCTGCGCCAGATCCTTGAGATGATCGGATAAACCCGACGCATCGATCCCCTGCTTCAATCCATCAAGCGTCAGGTTATCCCGCAGACCCCGCATCATGAGGTTGATCTGGCGCATGTACATGCTCTGACTGCCAATCGCCCCCATCAAGAACTTCCAGTGCGCGGCCTTTAGCTCGGAGGCCGCGAAAGCGATCGGCTGAACCTCAATCCCAGGATACTCAGCACGTCGTTCCTCGACCTTATTGGCCGGCGTGAGAATCACCATATCCTGCAAGGCTTGCGGAGTTGACTGATAGCGCTCCCGCAGAACGCGGATCTCCTCGTCGACGGGATTCGCATCTATCATCGACGTGAACTCGGGCGCATAGTCTTGGGTTGGGCTGTAGTGAAAGATGACCGTAGCGAGTGGGCTTGGAAGCCGATTGATGTGCTCGAGCGGCATGGACGCCATTTCGATCACGGTTCCCAGCGTATAGCTCTTGCCACCACCCTGAACACCGAAAAGACTGATGGTGTGGGTATGATTCAGATCCAAGGCGACCTTGCGCCCGGAAACCTCGCCGAGTACTCCGTACTGTGGGGACTCGCCACTGACACCAAGCATGATGTCATACTCCGCGCTTGCCTCAGCCGCCTGTCTGTGCTCCTCGACATCGTCAGCCAACGACGATCGTGACGAACTCTGCTCTGGACGCGGCTCCTCGGACCCAGTCCGGCTTGCAGAGGTTCCAGCACCGTCGTCGATTGGATCCTCTCCATGCGAACGCGCCTGCACCGGTGGAGAGACGATAGGGTCTGCCGGTTCGAATGGCTGCTTCCCTTGACCCGAGCCTTGATCGGTCACATCGTTGAAGTCGTCGCCTTTCGGGGCGACGGTATCTGGCTCGCGTGAGTCGTCACGCTCTTCCGAGTTATCGGCCGCCAAGCTATCCAGATCCCTCTCGTCCTCAGTCCAAGCCGTATCCGTCAGTCGAGTGACCGAGCGCTCTCTCACGGGCGCAATGAAGGCCGCTGTCTCCAATCTCGGCACACTGGGGATGAATTGCTCGCTCAGCATCAACGTGGTTGTCTCGCTCTCGGCGTTGTCGACAACCTGAGCGCAGCAGTTTTCCACCAAGGCATGGATCAAATCCTTGCCGACGCGATGGAATTCGATGCCGACTTCGACTTCGGGTGCCTCCGTTCCGGGCTTGTCGAAATCGAAGATCAGCGCGCAGCGGCGAAACTGTAGGGAATACCCGCTCTCGATGCTACCGAGAAAACCGCGGGCTTCCTGAGCCGCCTCTTCGTCGAAGATCCCATGGCGTACCGCACGCTCGAGATAGAAGCGGAGGATCTGGGCCAGCTCACGGCTCTTCAGCAACCGGTCTGGACGGTCTGGTTGCTTCAGCGATGGATCAAAATGGCGTTGCAGGATGCGCTCGCTCTGATTCACCTGCGCTGAAATGCGCTCCTTGAGCTGATTGAAGGCCGCGAAGTCACCGACCTGCGAGTAGCACTTCACTTCGACCAGATTGCAGGTCATGATCCGCTGCGACAAATCGAGGTCGAACAGCGCCAAATCAGTCCGCTGCAAGCTCAGAGCATCGTTGACATCATCGATCTCACCACTGGTCCGGTAGAGGTCGATGTGCGCATCCAGTGGCACGATGACCTGATTGCTTAGGGCGCCTTGATACTCAAGGTAAAGTCGCGCGAAGGCCAGACCTAAGGCCTCCAACTGCTGCGTGGGCGCTGAAATCAGCTTCAACGCCAACTGACCCGAGAGCGCATTGAGACTCGCCAAGAGTCGCGCCGACTGCTCTGCGTTGGCGGCAAGCTCATAGCGGCTCAGCGTCGGTTTCAGCATCGCCTCGAGCTCTACATTGGATCGGGATGAGATGATCAGATTGTGGGTCGCCTGGGAACTCGCGCCCGGTACATAGTCGATGAGGTAGTCTGGCCGGTTCTTGCGGCCACCATGGTCGAAGAACTCGATCCCCATGTTCCGATCGATCGTAAAGACCCAGTCGCTCGTCTGATGAACGTCATAGATCAAGGCCCGCTCCGCAACGCCCAGCCCGAGGGTCAGGGTCGGAACGGCCTTGAAGCTCGCCCCCGAGGCAGCAACCGCCGAGATGGAAGAGCACAGCTGACGACTGAGCGCCGCCAGCGTATCGAAGCAGGCCGCTTGCTGATCCGCCCCCAGCGGCGCGCCAACGACCGGCCATTTGCTCCAATAAGCCCCAGCCTCATCGTCCACAAAGTCATTGGCGAAGTCCTGGATCAGGCCATGCAGTGGGGTGATCCCCGACGGTCTCTCCGCAATTGACAGTTCCTCGGCCGAAAAGACATCCATCAAGAGGCTGATGTGCGCGGGATAGTCCTTGGGACTGGCCTCAAACGCCTCGAGGGCATGCTTCGCCAGATTCAACTTCGAGAACAGATGACTGCCAGTGGATCGCGCGAAGGCGTCTCCGGCCTCGTCGATGGTCGTGCCGGGACGCACCATGAGCTCGAGCGACTCGCCAACGACCGGCGAATCAGGATCGGGGGCGAAGAGGCGGATGTCATAGCGCAGATCGGCATGCTCGCGCTTCTGCTGCAGGGCCAGCAGCGCCTCCGCGATCAAGGCGCCGGTGCCAGGATTGAAAACATTGATCGACAGCTCACGAACATAGGGATGCTGCGAGAGATAGCGCTCGATCTTTCCGGCGATAACGCGCCCCGAGAGGTCAGCACCGGCCACCGATGGCTCTGACAAGCCCAAGGCCGAGCAGATCTCTGCGAACAAACCGCGCGCGCTAGTTTCAGTGGTCGCGGCATAGAGCGCCCAGCATGGATTGAGCTGCTCGACAGGGGTAAAGATACGTCCATCCTCAACCGGCACACCCACGGGAAAGGCCGCGGGAGCCAGCCGCTCCAAGAGCGCCGTGCGCACATGGCCGATATGGTCCTGTCCGCCGGTCTTGACCCGCCCGATCCAATCCCGAGCCAGCTCAGACCAACTGGCCAGCCAGAGGGCGCGCAACGGATGCGTCGGTGAAACCAGCACCGCCTCGCGATGACGCCCACGAAAGTCCGTCAAGATGACATGCACGGTATCCACCGCAAGCAGCGTGCGCAATGACACCAAATGCTGTTGTTGCTCGCTGCCGGAAGTCGCTTCCGCCTGCCGACTCAGGCTGCGTACCAGATCGAGATAGGCTTCGGCATAGGACAAGCACATCGGCCCTGTCTCCAGGAACGACAGGCCCTGCATCACCAACTCCGCAGTGCCGCCTCGGATCAGGACGAAGAAATCCTCACGAGCGGCTAAGAAGGACGACATCGCTGTCGATGAGGGGAGGCTCAAGCCCGCCTCAGTCGGCGGCTCGGCAGCATCCAGATTGATCTGCATCCGCCAGCCAGCAGGATGACGCGGGGCGGCCAAGATCCGCTGCTCAATGGTCTTGAGCACCCGCGACATGGGCACCTGGACCGCCCCGTCGCGACCGAACTTGACCAGCAGCGTCTCCTGTCGCGCGTTCTTCCTCGAGCGCCCGGCATCCGCCCATTCAACACCCGTCAGCGCGATGTCCTCCGGATCACGCTCGTCACTCACAGCGGTCAGCTGCAGACGAATGCGCGCATGCTCCAGACTCAGCTCGACCGGAATGGCCCGCTGAGGCGGCTCCTCTTCGAGCGCGCCGCCGGGCAGGACATAAAAGGGCTCACTCTCATAGGCGCAAGCATCGGTTTCCGCGTCCTGGTCCATGTCCAGCGGTATCGGATCGCCATCGGCCGTCCACGGGAGCACCCGGATAACGTGCCAGCCCTCCTCGAAATCGATCTTGTTGAGCTTGGTCAGCGTGGTCGTGCACTGCACACGGCGCGGCGTCCAAGCCTTCACCTTCTTGGATTTGCCGACTGGCCCCCCGTTCTGGGCCACGATCTGCACGCTGAAGTGATCGAGACCGCTGACCTTGCCAGGATGCGGATTGACCGCGAAGACCACGGCCATCTTGCGCCGGTCATTAGGGATCAGGACTTGCTGCCCGACGAGCCCCGACAACTGCTCGCTTCCGTCCTCCTCGCGCACCAGGGGTAAATCCGTTTCCAAGACCCGTAAGGACACCTTATCCAGGGACAACTCTTCCTGGAAGGTCCACTTGTCGAATGAGAGACCCCACCAGGGCTTGTCGGTCGCAATGGGTCGCGTCCAAAGGTCCGGCTCTTGGACCTCATATTGCTCGAAATAGGCAAACAGGCGCTGTGCGAGCGCCTTGTCACTCAAAGCCAGATCGGCGATGCGTCCGCGCACGGACTTATGCGAGCTCATGAGGTTGCGAACGCTGCCCAGATTGCGCCGCGCCCTGGCGATGAGCATCCCGGGATCGGCAAAGAGCTTGAAATCTGGAATCAGGGTCAGCTCATAGAGGCTAGCCCCCAGCGTTTCGCCGTCGATGCCGTTCTCCAGCGCCGTCAGCAGATAGCGCACCCGAGCAACATCGCTGGCAAAGGACCAGTCCTCGTCCGACAGCAGCCCGAAGAGCTGACGCACATGGCCAACCAAGGTGCTCGGTAGCCGATCGAGCAGTGCCCCCAGCAGGTCTGCATAGAGCCCAGCAAAGCTCAGCTCCTCGAAGGTTGCGACCCCGAATGAATCCTCAGCGCTGGTCCGCAGCGAGGCCGGTAGAAAGACTAGGAGCGGCTCGCGCAGCCCACCCTCAGCATCCGGATTGCGCAGCTCGACCAACTTGGTCGAACTGATGCGATAGGGACGTCCCTCGTCCTCATGACCCGCCAGGATGAAGACGTTGCGATCGGCTTTGTCTTGACGCAGCGCTTCGCACAGAGCCTCCATCACCGCGTCATCGAGGTCGGTCATCCGCATGCAATGACCCGGTCCCCGCTCACCGATGATCGCCTCGATACGCGGGTACAAGACCTCGGCGAGCGCCCGATTCAGGCCATCCTGAGACAACCGAGTGAACCCTTCGCTCATACGCTTCTCCCACTCGTCGCGATTCGATCCTGTCGCGTGATCGCATAGCGAGGCGACACCTTCTGCGTCACATAGGCATCCGAGAGATCCTGATAGAAACCGATTTCCCGCAGACGACGCTTAAAGGTCTCGAGGTTCAGCCGCAAGGCCCGCCGCTCTAACAGGCTGTGGCCTCCCTCGGCACTCTTCGGGAGCTGGTCGATAGAGAGCCCGTAGCGTTGGCGTAGCAGCGACAGCAGTTCCTCGATGCGGATCTCGCGAGTGACGAAACGCCCAGCCTCCGGCGTGATAACGGCAATCTGCAACAACACCTCCAGCAACTTGCTGCCAAGCCGAAAACGTCGAGCACTCCCCTTGGCGCGCGACTGAACGAGCAGCCCCGAGTCCTTATTCTTCAGCAGCAGTGAGTCGAGACACTCGGTGATGTACTGGCGGTGATAGCGGCCGCGATAGGCCATCAGGATCTCGATGAAGGACTCGAACTCGCTGAGCCCCATCGCCATCACCTGCCGAATCTCCGGATCAAGCTCGTCGGCGCCACCCGCCGACTCCTCGATCAGGCTAGCGAGCCGGAACTTGAAGTAGGCTTGGCGCTCCACCTCATGCGCTGGCTTGAGCAGCTCGACCAGATCGCCCACCGCGAACACCCCACTGCTCGGCGCAGCGATCTTGCCGGTCTTCTTGCTCAGATAGTCGGCCATCTCATCAAGCTTCTTGACGACGAAATTCGCTTGCACGAAGGCGGGGATCTGGCGATAGAGCCGGTCGGTTGAGGCGCGCGCCAGTTCGGCCATGTCCGGATTGGCGGCATCGCCCATATCAACGACCAGCGCCAACCGATAGGGACAGCCCGCCAGCGCCTGATCCGAGCCGGCATCGACCGGACACTCCTGGGCCTGACAGATCTCGCTCCCGCCGCGCTGTTTGACCAGCTTCGGCAAGAGCTGCAAGAGCTTGAGGTGATAAAGCGCCAGATGGAAGGCCATCAGGGTCTTGAGATACTCCACCAGCACCGAGCGCGGGATGTAGGGCTCGTAGGCAAGGAGGCGCAGCACATCATCGGCCAGGATATCCGCCTGTCCGATACACAACGGCGGATAGCGCGACGGCTCCTTCGAATCCTTCATATCCTGGGTCACCTGTTGGTCCAGGCGGAGGATGGCTTGAGTCTCGACATCTACCGGGGCGCTCGCGTCGTAACGATCCGTCACCAAGTCGATCCCAGCAAAGAAGAAGCGTTTCAAGGCGTCGCGGGCGGCCTGTCCCTTGCCCTTACGCGCATAGAAGAGCATCCAGTAGAGCTGCTCCGCGGCGCCGTAGTCACGCGTGTGCTTGGCATTGCGGAACTTGTAGGTATTGCCATGCAGCGGGCGCGGCGCGGCGACGGCCTGATTGGCCTTGCCCCGATTCACCACGTCGAGCAGATCGGTTTCGAGCCAACGGCTGATCACCTGCGGATAGCGGTCGAAGCCCGTGAACCAGTCGGGGTGCTCCAAAAAGTCCTCCATGAACTCATCCACCGTCAGATCGCCACCGCGCGGCGGGCGCCGACTCGCATAGCCGTCGTATTTCAAACGCGGAAACAGCATGGTCAGCACCCGATCCATCTCGATGTGCTTGAAGTCGACATAGGTCGTCTTCGGCGTACGAAACTCTTTATCGCGCCCCTTGATCGTCATGCGTAAGTCGCCCCCTTTTCGGACACACTGAGCGCCAACGTCCCGCTGTCCATTCGCGTGATCTCGTAGAATCGGTGCCCCGTCTCGGTGAGCAGCACCTCCTGATAGGGCGCCGCCGAAAGAACGTTCTTGAACACCGCCAGGCTCAGATAGAAGCCCTCCTGCTCCTCGATGCTTGGCCGGTAGCCCCGGTTCAGACGCATCAGCATCTCGTAGATATCGAGATTGATGCGCAGGCTGGCCCGGTGGCCATCGCCGGCGTCATAGACCAGGACCAGCACCTGGGGCAGACACTCCAGAAAGGGATGCGCCGCCGCGTCGAGATCGGTGCGCAAGCTGAAACGCGCCCCATCGAACAGCCGATAGCTGCGGATACTGGCCTTGTCCACCTGGCGCACGCGCAGCGCCAACTGGTTGCCCAGCCGGGCCGGATCAGTGAGCCCCTCGCCCCGGTTGATGGCCTGCAGGATGGCCGTCACCTCCGCGGCACCCTTCTCGCCCGGCTCGCGAATGGCGCTCAGGAAGGGCTCGATGCCGTCATAGGGCAACATCTCCTTCCAGGCATCATCGCGGCGCTCGAAGAAATGCCGGCGCCGCAGATGCGCGAGATAGGCACGGTGTCTGGCGATCAGGCGGGCGCGGTTCTTTGACGAGTAATCCCGTGGCAGCGCACGGAAGAGGCTGTCCATGAGCGCCTCGTCATAGCCGCCGCGCTCGGCGAAAGAGAAACGGCTCAAGTCCTGGTGGCCGGGCGCCTGAAAGCCGAGCCGGCGGTCCAGGTCCGGATTGCTCACCTCGGCGACATCGATCTCGCGCAGCAACGCGATCAGGCGGTCGTTCGAGCCCTCGCCGCCACCCATCCAGGCGTTGAAATAGAAGCCGTCCATGATCCGGCTTTGGCTCTCCTCGCCCCCGCTCTGATAGAGCTGATGGATCGCCGCGCAGTCGCGCGTCCCGACCAGCATGAAAGCGAGCGCCGAGCGCAGGTCGCGCAGTGTGATGTGCAGCCGGCCGCGCAGATGGGTGATGGTGTAGAGCCGCTTCAGACGCTCGATCACCTTGGGTCCGGCCACCAGGTCCTGGAAGGTGCGGGCATTGTGGTGGACATAGCACTTGCCCGCGATGTCGCATGACTCGCAGGCCTGCCAGTAGACCGGCTGGGTCATCGTCTGGATCAACCGCTCCAAGATGGACGGCCGCGCCTCGCCTCGATCCCTCATGGCATCGCCCACGGCATCGGCGACAATCGCGCGCAGATTGAGGTTGATGACAGCGACGCCATCCTCGGGCGCGGCACCCGCCAGCCCCTGTTCGACGTGGCGCGCGAGCTGCGGAAATTCGCCCTGGTGCTCCAGAAAGAAGTCGACCAGACGCCCCTCGTTGATCGCGATCAGTCGGGTCTGACGCGGCGGCCAGCCGGCGCTGTCCTCCCCGGCATAGGGCTCGAAGAAGCGCCGCAGCACGGCCTCGTTACGCTCGTCGCCCTCGTCCTGGCTGCCGTCGTAGTTGCTCTGGAACTGATGCCCCTTGAGCTGAAAGACGGCACCATTCGCCCCGCGCTGGATCTGGGCGCCCTGCCCTTCGGCGAAGCTCTCGAACTGCTGGATGAAGGCGGTCTTGCCATCCCCAGCGTTGCCGCTGACGATCACCAGCCGCAGATCGCCCTTGAGCAAGGCGGGCCGGAGCCGCTCATCGAGATAGGTCGGCACATAGGTCGCCTTGCCGATCGCATCCAGACCGCGGGTGCCCGCATTCGACACCTGGCTCTGGCTATAGAGGGTCAGCAAGTGAGTGACAAAAGGATTGGTGTTGGGCTGGGTCGGCTCGAAGCTCAGGCGCGCGACCGTCTTGGCGCCGCTCCCGTTGCCGTTCACCAGCTCGCTGGTACTGATGACGGACCGATAGCGCTTCACCTCATCGAAGGCGGCCAGCAGCGCCTGCGCCGAGGGGAAACGGTCCTGACGCTCGGGCGCGATGGCCTTGGTCACCAGCCCGACCAGCGCACTGCTCAGATCGCCGCAGCCCTTGAACTGCTTGGGGTCCTTGGGCTGAGTACGGATCGGCGGGGTCGGCTCGTCGAAGGGATAGCGTCCGGTCAGACACTCGTAGCAGGTGATGCCTAGGGCATAGAGATCGCGATCGGTCCGATCCGAAGCGTCCAACTCACCCGCATGATCGTAGTCCGGTGGCAGATAGCGGCGCGTCCCGCCCCCGCCCGGCACCTCATCGCGTGCGTCCACTGCCACGTTGAAGTCGATGATCCGCACGCCCTTGCTGGTCCAGAGCAGATTGGAGGGCTTGATGTCCTGGTGGTAGACGCCGTGCTGGTGTAGATGGGCCAGACCCTCGGCAGCCTCACGGAGGATACGCACCGAATCCTCGAGCGACAGCGCCTCGGTCTCGATCAGATCCGAGACATCCAGGCCCTCGACATACTCGAAGACGATGTAAGGCGTCTGCTTGGCGTCGGCCATGCGGTCGGCCCAGATCACCTTCACCACATGCGGATGCTCGGGCAGCGCGGTCAGGGTCTTGTATTCGCGACGCAGACGCTCATAGACGCTGCGGCGGTCCTTGGTCACCAGCTTGATGACCCGCACGATGTCGCCCAGCGCGTCGAAGACCTTGTAGGCAACCCCGAAGCCGCCGCTGCCGAGCCGCTGCTGGATGCGGAAGCGATCGGCCAGGATGAAATCCTGCGGCAAGTCGGTCAGGTCCCTGTTCAGATCGGGGGTCAAAGCGGGCCGCTCGGGCTCCGGCGCGCTAGAGGCCGAGGCCGCATCGTCCCGCGCCTCGGGCAGGATGAGGTCATCCAGCGCCTTGCGCGCAATGGCCGCGCTGAGATGACGCGCCTCCGGATCGAAGGCGCAGAAGGTCTGTAGCCAGTCGTCGAAGCCCTTGGGAAGGTCCGGCTTGTGCTCGGAGGGCTGGATGGGGAAGCGCCCATCGGCCTCCATCATCTGATCGACGCCCGCGAAGGGCAGCTCGCCGGTCAGCAGCTCGTAGAAGACGAGCCCGGCCGCATAGAGATCGGAGGCGATGCTCGCCTGGCTCGGATCGCGGTAGCACTCCGGGGCCTGATAGTTTGGGTCCAGGTCATCGACCACCTGATAGGCAATGGTCGAGTCGCGGTGCTTCCCCACCCGCGCGAAATCGAACGCGGTGACCCGCGCCTGGCCGCCCTTGATCACCAAAATGGCGTCCGGGGTCAGGTTGCGATGGATCACCTCGTGGCGGTGCGCATGGTCCAGCCCGGCGAGCAGGTCGCGCATGACCTGGAGCTTCTGATCGAAGGTCAAGGCCAGCGCGGGCTTCATGATGTGCTGCCGCAGCGCCTGGCCGGGCAGATCCTCGGTCACCAGCACCACCCGATCCTCGTCGTCGGTGCGGAAGAGATCCCTTACCGCCAGCAGGTTGGCGTGGGTCGGCAGGTTGGCCACCGCGCGATAGGCGTTGCTGATCTTTTTGAATTCTTCGTCGCGGGCGGCGGCGTCCTGGTAGGGGTCGGCCTGGTAGACCCGCAGCCGCGCCAGTCCGCCGCTCTTGCCGAGCAGGCTGTGCTTGGCGCGGTATTCGGTATAGCGGTCGGTGCCGCCCAGGCGTTCTTCGACCTGCCAGTTTCCGAAGACCAGGGCCGCGCTGCGCGGCTTGGCTTTGCCGGTGATGGCTTTGGCGATCTGAGTGTGGAAGCGGCTGATGTCATCCAGGCGGTGGCTGGGGATGCGGGTGCGGTCGCGGAAGTATTTGAGGCCGTGTTTGAAGTCGGTGACGTCGGGGGCGTCGATGCCGGTCGGATCGAAGACGGCGGCGTCGTCGGCGGTCAGCAGTACGGCGGCATGGACATGGGCTTTTTTGCGGAGTTCGGTGAGTCCGGGGTTGCTCTCGGCGATGAGGCCGGCCAGTGCTTTGGCGTGGCTGCGCAATTTGGCCAGCGGGGAGATGAAGGGCTGGCGGCCGGCGGGATACCATTTGGAGCCGTGGACGTCGATGTTGCCGTGCGTGCCTTTGACGTCGATCAGATAGACGGCGTGCGGCGCGAGCAGGGCGATGTCGATCTCGAAGACCTCTTGGCCTTGGCGCAGTTCGAAGTTGTGGAAGATCAGCCAGCCATCGGGCAGATGGTCGCGGAGGAAGCCGATGGCGCGGCGTTCGGATTCGTTCGCGGGTTGCCCGATGGGGATGACCTTGGCCATCAGCGGGCGGCCTCCTCGATGGCGTGTTCGACGAGGGAGCGGGCTTGGTCTTCGAGATCGATTGCCTGCCCACGAAGCTCGGCGCTACGGAGTCCCATCTTGCCAATTTTCTCGAATACATCCCGATCCTGAAGATCAGGAACTACGACTTGCCCTACTTGCTCGACGTCCAGTGCAGGAATTGATGACCCATAGGCTCGCGACTTCAGTTGACGTCTACCATATTCGGAACGAAGAGCAATGAAAAGATAGCCAGCATCAATCTCGTTTCTACAGCGAATACGAATTGCATGTTCTGAAACAGTCCCGCCAATGATTTTCCCGTAAGGCAAAACAGCGGTACCAATGATTCCAGATACTTGCCCAGACCTTGGAATCAAGACGGTCTTTTTGTCCACTATCAGTTCATCAATGCCAGGCATTGTTTTCGGTATCAAAAAACTTGGCTGGGGATCCGCCCACATCAATGCAGTCGTACCAAACATCGGAATCCCAAATCCCTCATCCTCAACCTGGACTCTCTTGAATCGCTTAGGCTCGAATATTGAATCAGCAAGTTTTTCAACAGTCGTTGCGCCCACGGATGATGCTCTAACAACAGCAACTGCATTACTGTGGAAGGGACTATGAAAGACCGCATCCATACGTTTTATGAGATTTGAAGAAGAGACCGCTCGAACGCCAAAACCTACCCCGGAGCTGACGTGATCATGCAGCCCTAACATCCCTGCTGCTTGCTGCAAAGCCCGCATTGCATCGGCAACTGCTTCACTCGCCTTTGTTCTCAAATTCGCCGCTTCTTGAACAAGATCATGTGCTTGTTGCTCTACTTGTCCTAAGCGTGGAACTGGAAGGCCTGCGATATGATGTGGCTCTATGTGCTGGATGATTGCCCCATAGGTTCCTGATACGACAATAGGCACACCAAAACGACTGGAAAGATAGGCATAAAGATAACCTGACCGGATCGCATCTTCCTTCGGAACCACACGCATAACGTGCTCCGAGCATGCAATGCCATCCATGTCTGGACGAGCATAGGCCATCCGCCCAACAGTTCCTGAGCGTGTAATTAATGTCCAACCATTCCCAATAGTAAATTGAGGGTTTGATGCGACTTGTTTACGCGATATCAAAGGCAAATACGATAAGTCAGAAGCCAAGATATCTGTACTGCCCATGAAAGGAATGCCGTGCTCCGAAGACTCCACCCAGATTCGACCTTCTCTACCTGCGTGATAGATATCATTCGTGACATCAGCGAGAAAATTTGTATTGTGCTTTTTGAGCAACTCTCTTGCTTCGATTGCGCCAGACAAATATGGTCCGCAATCAAGACGACGACCATTGTTCTCCAACCACTTGCTCGGAACTGCCTTGCACTGAAACGTTCTACTCACGACTTCACCTCGCCGGTCGCCCGGAACTCCTCGAATTTCTGTCTGGCTCCGAAGCTCCAGCGTCGCATTGGCAATCGGGCTGCTGGAGCGTGGAAACGGAAGAGCAAATAGCGAAGAATGACATTCGTATCAAGAATGATCGGCGTCATGTGCGACCTTGCTCCATGTCAACTCCCGTTCCTGCTCAAAAGACGGGGCGGGATGGTGGGCATAACGGCTCAAGCCTCCCGCCACATCCTCTAAGGGCTGGCGCTGCTCGATCATCAGGCGCAAGGAATGCTCGACAATGGCGTGGACATCGGATAGTCCGGTTAATTCTTGCGCACGACGAACAAGATCATCGTCGATCATCACCTGCATGGCGTTACCCTCATCAGTTCAATGTCTTAACCACTAGCGGCAGCTCGTCATGAATCCGGCGCTCGCGACGCATCGTCCGACGGATCTCGATCTCGCCCCCTTCACGCACCTGCTCGACCCCGGCCTCATCGAAGATCAGCGCTTCGCCATCCGGGGCGCGGCGGAACAACCGATTGCCGCGCGCATCCACGCCAGCCCAGTCCATAATGGCCAGACTCGACCTCACAACCTTGGCACCGCGTAGCCTTGCATGGCCTGATCGACCGTCACCAAGGTCAAATCGTGCGCCAGCGCCTGACAAATCAACATGCGATCAAAGGGATCCCGATGCAGATCGGGCAGAGACGACAAACGGCAGACACTCGGCTCATCGAGCGGCAGAGCAGAAATGGCATGGCGCTCCCGTTGCCGGGGCAAATAGATTTCTGGAGATTCGGGCAACGGTAGTTTGCCGAGACGAGATTTGACCAAGCATTCCCAAATCGAAACCGAACTCAAGTAGACGTGGCTGTACGGATTGCGGATCGCCGCGACAGTGGGCTTGCTCAATCGCGCATCATTGCCGATATACCAGAGAAAAATATGGGTATCGAGCAGCAGTCTCATTGCTCGAAATCCCGCATGATGTCTTCAGGCAATGGAGCATCGAAGTCATCCGGGACCTGGAATTCTCCCTGACAAAGACCGATCGGACGCAGCTCTTTGGAGTTTTTTACACGCTGCTGAAGAAAACTGGCGAAATCTAACACCTCCGCTTGCCGCTCAGGCGGTAAGACACGGACTGTCGAAAGGATTTGCGCTTCGATATTCATAAGTGTTTTCTCGTCAAGCTGACATCAGTCTTCCACGATGCTCTGGAAGGGGCAGATTCGCAGCCGAGGACATCAGACGATCCGACAAGCCTGGCGGCGAGGCCGCTTGAAGTGCATCTGGGTCCGGTTGATAAAAGAGATAGTCCTGCGCCAGCAGATCGTGGAACCAAATCGCGGCGGGAAAATCATCCCTAGACTCGAACAGGAGTCGCGAAAGCGCCAGCATATTGGGCTCGATCTTCGTTGAGCGAGACTTGGCGCCTTTTTGCCCTTCCGCGCGAAACTGGGTCTCACCACCGTATTCGCGCCTGATGATGAAGCGCCAATCGCGGTGCGGGCTTGTCTCGCCGTTTAGGCGTGCGCCATCCCGCGAAGGCACCGCCCTGTCGGAAAACAGATAAAGGTATTCGTTCTTGACCTGCACTTGGCGCTCATTGAAGATCTCCAGCCGCAACTCGTAGCGAATCGTGCTGGGCCACCTCGGCTCGACCTTTTGTGATGCGGGAAGCGCCTCGACGATCGGCGGAATCACCTGCTCTGGCAGTCTCGATTCGAGTACGAGGATGAAGGCATCGCCCTGACCGCAATACACCAGCTCGCTCAGTGCAGTGCAGCGCGCAGGTCGACCGCGCTGCCGCTGGGTGAACGCCTGCGTGATATCCCTTTGGCTGAGACAATCGCCAATCAATCGAGGCACATCGAGCAGCGTCGTCTTTCCGGAGCCATTGGCCCCGACCAAGACGGCATACCTCGGGATATCAATACCAAGATTCTTCAAGCAGCGATAACGATTAGCCTCGATGCGCGTGATCATCCGTCCTGCTCCCTCAGAAATTCGCGGTATTTCTCAGCGATCACCGGCAGATCATTGTCTTCGATCTTCTCGCTGCGCGTCAGCACCCGTTCGACGAAACGGCCACCGATACGGATACGCTCAACATGCTGACGCGGCACGACGATCTCCTCGCCATCCGGGGTGCGCTTGTAGAGCTTGTTGCCGCGTCGGTCGAAACCGACCTTATCGGCGACCGCCATGAAGACCTGGTACGCCTCTGCCCCTCCCAGCGCCTCCGCCTGCTTCTCCTCTTCACTCTTGCGACGCAGGAACAGCAGACTGGTGAGGATGTTGACGTTGGCCTCGGCGATGAATGCCTCCACCGGGAGGTCAACGGAGGCCAGCACCTGGGTCTCGCGCATGATCCACCAGCGAATGTACTCAGCCGCCGGGTTGCCGAGGACGCCGTCTGGCAGGACGATACCCATGCGCCCGGTACCGGGCTTGATCCATTTGATGCAACGCTCGATGAAGAGGATCTCGGGCGACACGCTGCCTTGGAGTCGACCGGTATGACGAAAGCCGCCTTCTCCGTCACGCTCCCACACCCGAGCCAGTTCGTACTGTTCGAGGATCTGCTTGTCGGTGATCGGAATATCCGAGCCGAAAGGCGGATTGGTCCCGAGCACATCCACCGAGCCGAGCGGGATCTCTTTCCTCGCGGTCTCCAGATCGTTCAGGTGGCCCTTGGGAAACTCGAGCGAGTTGATGTTATAGATATGGCCGCGACCATCGCCGGCCAGGACCATGTTCATCTGCGCGGCACGGATCAGGAAGGGATCGAAGTCCGCTCCAAACACCTTGGCCGCGGCGAAGTCGCGCAGCCGCTCGTGCACATTGAGAAACTCGAGGGTGTTCTCCTGCCCGGCCTGGATCTTGGCCTCCGCGCGAAACAGCGCCAGCATGTACGCCAGAAGACCAACCAGAAAGCCACCCGTGCCACAGGCAGGATCAAGAAAGACTTCACCCTCCTTTGGCGCAAGCATCTCGATAACCAGTTTCACCGCCCCCCGCGGTGTGAAATATTGCCCGCGATCCCCTCGCAGGTTCACCCCAACCAGCTCTTGGTAGGCAACGCCCTTGGCGTCGACGTCGGTGCGGGTTAAGTCATACTTGGACAATTCGGAGACAATGAACGCCAGGGCACGATCCGATAGCGTGATCTCTTCGTTGCCTCGGAAAATATTGCGATAGTGCGTCTTGACCTCTCCGAAGAGGCTGTCGATCCGGCCGCGGATCGCGGTGCGTCCCTCTTTGGTGAATTGCTCCTTTGGTCCGGCCCAGAAACGCCGCTGCCAGGCATGACGCTGTTTGGTGCGTAGCCCCTCATCGTGCATCTTGCAGAAGATGAGATAGAGGAACTGCCAAAAGGCCGCATCTTTTGGCATCCCTTCGTTGCCGTGGATAAAGTTGTGGCAACGCCGGAAGGTGATCTTGAGCATCTCGTTGTCGGCGACACGGGTGTGCGCGTCCGAGAGGACATCCTTGGTGTCAACCGACGCTTCCGCCATCGGCCAGTCACCGATGGGGTTGCACTTGGTCTCGAAGCGTCTTTGCTCCTTTTCGAGAAAGAAGAACTCCAGACTATTGGTCCAGAGGCCATACTGCACAGCCTCTAAGTCGCGCATGATGGTCTCGAGCTCCTCAAGGTCTTTTGCGGCCTGCTCGAAGTCGCGGATGCGCGCGACGTTCTTGCCAACGGTCGGCTCTGGTCGACAGAGGACAACGCGACTGAGGTTCTCGAGGCGATGCGGCTTGCCGTGGTGGAAGATGCCAACATCCACCTTCTTTCGGCCCCCAATCGAGATGTCCCGCTCCATGTCTTCAGGCGAAAATCCGTACTCATGGATCAGCGCTCTCACCACCCGCTGACGCACCAGCTCTTTCTTCGTCTCCTTGATTTGCTTGCCTGAAATATAGTCGAGCGTGTAACCGGCTGGAATCGTGCGCTCCTTCGAGTCGACAGCCTCCTGTGCTGCGGATTCATTCTGTTCTCTTGCGGCTTCGCTCATCTCATCGCCCTTTGCACACGCGTTAAATCGTCTTGTCGCTCTCGATCTGGACAGCCTCTCGCTGCTTTGAGCAGCGAGCACCATCTCAAGCCTGAGAAGGCCGCTTGCGCGCGTCGAGCCCGGACGGCCAGAGAACGATCGGTCGACTACTCTAGCACATAAAGATATGCGTTGCATAACACTAAACATCGTGCTAAGTTGCCGTGCATGAAGACCTTTGGCGACACCCTCCGTGAGCTTCGCGTCGCCCAGGAGCTGGGCCTCCGGGAGATGGCCGGCAAGATTCGAATCTCGCCAGCCTATCTCAGCCGGATCGAACGTGGAAAGGAGCCCCCGCCGAGTCCCGAAGTGATCAAGGCCCTGGCAGCCGTGCTCGCCGTTGACCCGGACATCTTGTTTCGCCTCTCATCCGCGACCGACCCTGAGATCACAGACTTTCTGCGCGCGCGACCTGAGGTGATGAGGCTGCTGAGACTGATCCTCGAGGCTGGGCTCAGTGATGAGGACATCCAGCGCGTAACCGCGTTCGTCAGACAGATCTGCGATCAACATGAGTCGTCGTCGCCTTAGCCTGCGATGCCGCGCGCCAACGCTATGCTGGCGACCCGCGACCCGCGACATGGGGGGCCTGGAGCATGCACTTGCTGCCGGAGTTGGAACGCGCCGGTATGAGTCCTGAGTATCCTCAGCCCTTTCTGGGCAGACCGACGGAGGAGATTGGCTTCTGACCCGGCGAGGCCGCCCGAGACACTGACTCGAATCGCCCAACAGGCTCTGTTACTAAGCGCGCCGCCGGCGAGTCAGCACTGATCTGAGCCAAGCGGCGAGAAGGTGGTGCAGCGCGCGTGCAAAGGCCGTCAGCAGTGGCTGTTACTCAAGCAATTCCATGGTCGCTGCGTTGGCGACTTCACCGAGGTGGCTCAGGCAGAGACGCGTCGATCACCTGCGGGCACCTATCAGCAAGGCCGCTGGTGGGAGCGCGAGTTGGGGTATTGCTTGGAGAAGCGGGTGATCCGTCTTGTCGACGCTGGCTCAAGGAGGAGCCAACCCGAGCCCGTGTCGGTGACGAATACGAACAGACGTTCGAGGCACACAACGTTAATTTCTTGCCACTCGCGGCGTTGGCAGAGGCGGAGCTCGCGGCCGCTGAGCGCTGCGCGTTACAGCGGCTCTGCGCTTACAAGATCCGCGGACCCTCCGGGTATCCACGCGAGTGGCTGCAAGGCATCAAGGCCGAGCAGGTCATCGAGATCGTGCGAGAGGCGTTGTGCGCAAACCGAATCACACACAGATGGCTGATCTGACCCATGGCCGCGTTTGAACGCCACAAGCACTACACCCGATCCGACATCCACGCCGCGGTCGGCGGTCCCGACGTTCGTGAAGCGCCAGGCGAACGACTGGGAATTCGTCGGCGACTATCGGGCGCTTCGCCAGTGTTTCGACCTCAGCGAGATCGAGCGCTATGCGAGGACGGCGGGGCGAGTCGGTGATGTGACTTCGATCTTGTTCCTTGAGCCGACCGATTAACCCGAAGCCGGCGGTTGCTGGCTGTGTTGTCGATCAGCACCGCGGTTCGGGCCTGATTGCAACGCTGCCATGCGGCGGAGCTGGGGGGTTGAATCAGCCCAACGGATCGGCGGCTCCGGCTCACTGAGCTTGGGCGGCGCCTGGACCACGCGCTCGGCGGACGTGGCCGGCGATGGCCGAGCGATCCCCGAGCGCGTCGGTGGTCGCACGATCGGGCCGCTGGGCTCGGTGCCGGCCGCTCGCGCGGCAAGCGCACGCTGGGCTTGGTGGTCCGCGGGTGGGAGGCTATAGCCCAAGGCACCGAGCACGGCCAACGGGATGACGATCGCCAGGGCGATGCGCAGCGCCGAGCCGAGCAGGCGCGTCCAGCCCACAGCAACGCCCGGATTCAGCCAGGCCGTTCGGTCCCGCTCGGCGCGTCGTGCCTGGACGCCGGTGCGAAGGCGCGTGATGTGGCGATCGGCCTCGGGCTGATCATGGCGATCTCGTTTGTGCCGCCGTCGATGACGGCTGAGTGGCCGGACTTGGCGCAGCGGGCGATGGCGAGCTCGCGCGAGGTGCGCGTGTTGATGTTGGACGTCGGCGGTGTGGTGCTCGAGCAGGGCAGCGTCTGGCTGAGCGATGCCGGCTCGGCGCTGGTCGATGAGGGCGGCGCGATGCTGACCGATGCCCTGCAGGGGGCCGGTGAGGTGAACCTGAGTGCCGTCCTCCCGCGTCTCGGTGATCTGTTGCCGGCCCCGAGGACGCTGTTGGGTGATCTGCTCGGTGGGCTGGTCGAGGATTGGTGGCCGCAACCGTCGCTGCCGGCGGGTGGTGGCGACTTGCCGCGGGTGGCCGGCAGCTTTTCGGCGGCGAAGAATCTGTTGTACGAGCAGGTGTATCGCGGTCAGCCGGTGACGGCCTACTGCGGTTGCACCTATAACGGCCGGCGCGAGGTGGATCTGGGGAGCTGCGGGCTCGAGGGGTTTGCGGATACTGCGCGAGCGCGGCGGGTCGAGGCCGAGCATGTGTTTCCGGCGGCGCAGTTTGGCAACTTCAGGCGGTGTTGGCGTGATCCTGGCCGGTACCGCGCCTGTCGCGAGAAGGATGGGGATCTGGTCTCGGGGCGCGAGTGTTGTCTGCGGGTGGATGAGACCTTTGTTGCGGCGCACAACGATCTGCAGAACCTGATCCCGGCGGTGGGAATGATCAATGGGGATCGGCGGGATTACAGCTGGGGGATGGCGCCGGGCGGCAAGCGCTATGGGCGCTGCGGGATTCGGATTGATTCAGATGGGCGACGGGTGCAGCCGCCGGATGCGCTGCGCGGGGATATCGCGCGGATCATGCTGTATATGCGCGATACCTATGGGTTTCGGTTGTCGCGGCAGGATGCGCGGTTGTTTGCGGCTTGGGATGAGCTTGATCCGGTGGATGCTTGGGAGTTGAAGCGGCAGCGGCGGATCGCGCGGTTGCAGGGGGTGGAGAATGGGTATGTGGTTGGGTTTGTGATGAACGATACACACAGCCGCGCCGGTGACGCTGTCGCTCAACCGGCGCGGCTCGAGCCCCATGTTAGATGATTATGTCATTCGTTTCTCTGCAGACACACCGTACCTGAATTGTTGGCTCTTTGCTGACCCAAGTAGAGCCATGAGATTACCTGACCTATCTAAATCCGGAAGTCGCGAACAAACTGCCACTGCACTTCGCATGGGCAACCTTACCATTCGTCTTCTTGCAGAAAATCTCAGAACCCGCGCTCTCTACTTGGCAATAGCGAATATCGACCCAAGTCTCAGCTTGTCTCTTTAAGTTCATAAGTTCTTCCTTGCAAATACTCTCAGATGGAAAATCGAAAGTATCCGCCTGCGCCATCCCGGCTGTCACAAACAAAAACAAAAACAAAAACACTTTGATATAAAACATCAGTGCCTCTGGCTCATCGAATCATATTAACTCAGTTCATTGTATACGAACTGCCAAAAAATCCTCTAAAGTTTACTATCAACACATACGACTTACCTCCTTAGAAGACTCGACTTTGACAGTTTCGACGGGCCGCGAAAGTGCTATTTGCCTGAAAAGCCGTGAGGGCGAAAATTTGGAGCAGTCGGGGAGCTTGAACCGACCAAACCAGAGCCTTCACTAATCTTTCAGTACAACGCAAGCACCTGATTATAGTAGCGCGCAGTTTGGGAAAATGGCCAAGGTCGAGATATAAGACATTAAATTGGTTTCACCTTGCTTTATCTTACGCCAGCTGCAGCAGATAGATATAACTGAAGCCAAGAAAGAACCACGGCTTTATCGGCTAATTTTCACAATACTCACCTTTGTGCGTAATCATTAGGCCGGGATCATAAAGCGTCAGACTTATGCAGCCATTGCTTTTCCTTACATTTCCTGTCGGCTGAATCCTGCCCCAGCCTTTGCTAGATAGACTAATATTTAATCCAGAAACCTCACAGTTGTACTTGTAGCCTCTAGCGCTAGTGAAATAAAAAATATCCCCGGCTCTTTTTATAAAGTCATACTCTGCTGCAGAGTTTGCATTGACTTTCGATAAAGCGAACTTGCAGACACCAAACTTCTCCGAAGATGCAAGATCAGTCGACTTGCCAACAAATCCACTAGGAACCCAATAGGACTCAGTGTCATCAAGAGGCCTAATCTTAGAGACTCCTGCTAACACTATTTTTTCTAAAAGCTCAACCTTTGTTCCTTTAGCTAGAGAAATACATCCAGGAGATTTCACGGGATCATATACACCTGAACTGGCTATTTTTCCAAAAGATTCACGTGTAGTGCATCCAATAGTGTTTTTTGATAGATAGTTGTCATTTTTTGATGGAGCGTTGTCATTTTTTGAGTAATCTGAATAATTTACACTTAACACCAGATAAGATTCATCTACCCAATAATCACTTCCGTCTTTATTCCGAGGTATCAACGAATCGTTTGGCGCGACCAAGGCATACTTCGCAACAGGATCATAATCATTAATTATAACCCGATTTCCTTTAGAAAAGAAATGACACTTTTTATCATCACTAACGCGCGAAAACTTCCTCAGCATATCCTTCGCGGCCTCCTTGTTTCCAGAACGCATATAATTAAAAAATTTTTCTGAATTTTCCTTTGCTAGATTCTTGTCTTTACACCCAATTACTGGTCCTGCGATTTCATTATTTTCTTGCGCATTAAGATGCGCAGAGAAGAAAACCGAAAGAACAATTAAAGACATAACAATGCGCATAAACCACTCCTCAGTGTTACCAAAACAATCGAGATTTATCTGGCTTATCTTTCGAAGACTATCATTATAAATGAAAAAGTCGCTATTATCTTCTCCGCAGGAATTAAGTCACGGTTGCTGGATTTGGGGTTTGCTGATCGGGCTTCAGATAAACGTACTCGCCGCACGGCTGGCACTATAGGCTTTGGTCAGGGAAAACACTGATTCACCCTCAGCGCGGGCGAGCTTCTGTGACTTGCTTTGCCGCCAAAGCTGGCTTGCCCCGTTATAGACTAGGGGTCCAGAACGGGCGTCGTTGCATGTGCTATCCGGAAATCTAATCAGTCCCCACCGATCAGTGGTGCTGATACGTCTACGGTTGTTGCTCCCCTTCTTTCTCACCAATCCCAGCCCCGTGCAGTGGAACGCGGGAAACACTTCGTTATGATCGCAGCTTATATTTCTGAGGGGAATACCGATGCCTGCCGCATTGACCTATTGAGTTACCTATGCATTGATCTCAGTCATGAGTTCGATCAGCCAGCGCTGTGATGAGTGAAGTAGAGGTACTTGGCGGCTGATGCTGAGCGCTTGTCCACGAACCCTTGCTTAGTGGCGTCGGAAATCCCAAGGCCTTTGATGGTCGCCAGGTACTGCCCAGATGCCAAGCCCGGCCGCCTTGGCGCTGGCCTCGGCGCGGCTGTAGCTCGGATCAGGACAGTAGCGGCGATAGACGGCGGCTTGGCCGGCTTTGACCATGGCACGGTTGAGCACGGTGCCGGAGGTCGGGTTGATGACTTCGGCGACTTTGCGCCCGTAGCGGTCGGTGTCGCGGATGCGCAGCGAGACCACGCTAGGCGTGATGCGGCGCAGGTAGTCGCGGCTCTCGGTGCCCCAGGGCCGCTGCTGTATCTCGGGGGTGTCGATGCAGTATAGGCGGACCTTGATTTCACTGCCGTTGCAGATGGCCCGTAGCGTGTCGCCGTCGTGGATGCTGACGACCCGGCAGCCGGCGTTGTCGATGCTGCGCTGCAGCCAGGGAAGGCTGCTGCCGCCGATGAGCCAGGGTAAGGCGATGCCAGCGCCGGCGAGTACCCACCAGAGCAGCAGGCGGTGATGGCGCGGCAGTAGCCGATGCCAGGGGATGAGGCGTCGGGTCATGGGGTGATCCAGCGTTGCAGCAGCGGGGGGATGGTGGCGGATGAGGCGTTGAGCGTCGGCAGCTCGGGGACCTCGGCGCCGGGTGGGTGGCGGACTTGGGCGGTGAGATCGACTTCGCGCAGGGTCTTGCCCTGCCATTGCTCAAGCAGCGTGGGCCGGGCGTAGATGAGGCGCACGGTGTCGCTGGCCACCTCGATCGTCGGCGGGTTGGCCTTGAGGCCCTGCAGCAGGACGCTGCCGACCAGGTAGACCTCGCCGACCTCCTCAAGCGGCTGCAGGGCCTCGCGGATGGTCGTGGCGGCGAGCGTCGCGCCTTGGATCGGGCGGCTGCTGGTCTGGATCGGCTCTCCATGCTGGATCTTGGCGTGGCTGGCGTGCCAGTCGCAGTTCGAGCTCGCGCAGAGCGAGCGTGGGCCGCTGTCGGTGTCGAGGATGAAACCGGCGGTGCCCCAGGGGCCGATGATCGGATAGGTGCCGGAGACGTCGGTATAGGTGCGGTTGTCGCGGCCTTTGAGTTCGACGCTGAACAGCGCGGTGCCTTTGTCGCGGTCGTACTCGCCGCGGGCCATCTCGAGATCGCCGAGCGCGCCGCGGATGAGGCCGGCGGTGCCTTTGCCGGTGGCGGCGAGCGGCATCATCAGGGCGCCGATCAGGGCCATGATGAGCAGGAACACGAGTTCGCCGCCGCCGGCGACGTCCATGCGCCAGTCGGAGTTGCCGGGCAGCACGCAGCGGATGCGCGCGGGCCAGAACCAGGCGACACCGCTCTTGGTCATCATGTCGCACCAGGAATGGGAGACCCAGCCGGCGATCAGGGCCATGGCGTAGCCACCCGGCAGCAGCCACCAGGCGAGCACGGCGGCCACCAGTTGCGGCAGCAGAGCATGGGTGAATGTCCGGTGCCCGAAATAGCGCTCGAGCGTGCCGGAGGTCAGGCGCAGCAGGCGGCCGATGGTGCCCGAGCGAGTGTCTCGTTGATGGCACTGAAACGAGGCGTTTGGTTCACGGGGTCGAGTCCCCATGCAGCATAGAGCGCTGACTCAGCTGTCATCGAGACCGACCTATTTTGTCACTGCATCAACGAGGACAACCCCATGTGCGGACGCTTCGCCCTGTTCTCGGACCCTGATACCCTCGCCCACCACTTCGGGCTTGAGACGCCAGCGGTTGACGTGCAACCGCGCTACAACGTCGCGCCGACCCAGTCGGTGCTAGCGGTTCAATTGGCCGAGGATCAGCAGCGCCGCGAGCTGGTGCCGCTGCGCTGGGGCCTGGTGCCGTTCTGGTCCAAGGGACCGGACAACCGCTACAGCATGATCAACGCCCGCGCCGAGACGGTGGCGAGCAAGCCGGCCTATCGCGCGGCCTTTCGTGAGCGGCGCTGCCTGATCCCGGGGGATGCCTTCTACGAATGGCAGACGGGGGCGGATGGCAAACAGCCCTTTGCGATCCGCCGGACGGATCGAACACCGTTCGCGATGGCTGGACTCTTTGAGCATTGGCAAGGCGAGGACGGGTCGGTGATCGACTCTTGCACCATCATTGTCACCGAGGCCAATGCCCTGCTCCGCCCGATCCATGAACGCATGCCGGTGATCCTCGACCCCGTCGACTATGGCACCTGGCTCGGCACCGAGCGACCGGACCGTAAGACCGACAAGGCGTGGCTTCAGTCCCTGCTGAAGCCGGCCGATCCCCACGGCTGGGAGGCCTATCCGGTCTCCAGGGCGGTGAACAAGCCGGGCAACGACAGCCCGGAACTGCTTGCGCCCATCACGACAGCGTCACGTTTCCAATGAGCAACAGCAGGATGCGTCGGCGCATCGGGCGGAGTCGCACCCCGCCCGGCTTTGGTCCTAAGACTCAGAGCGCCTTCTTACAGAAGTACCAATCCAAGCACTCATACCCCTCAGCCATGCGCGCCTCAGCCTGCTCGGCGGTCGCCGGCGGTGGCACGATGACCTTGTCGCCCGGCTGCCAGCCTTCGGGGGTCGCGACGCCGTGCTCATCGGAGGTCTGCAGCGCCTTGACCAGGCGCACGAACTCGTCGATCGAGCGGCCATTGCTCATCGGGTAGTAGACCATGGCGCGTAGCACGCCATTGGGGTCGATGATGAAGGTGGCGCGCACTGCGGAGGTGTCGCTGGCACCGGGCTGGATCATGCCGTAGGCCTTGGCCACCTGCATCGAG